>JAOASV010000281.1 GCA_030158535.1 Sediminibacterium sp. | reverse complement strand
TTCATTGTCTCATTCAATTAGTTTAGATGCCGATAGCTATCATGCATATCATGGCGAATTATTAGTGCCCCCTCCAAACAAGGCATAGTTCAACCGCTCTGTTTTATTTAATCCCATTTGTTCAACAGTTTGTTAATGCCCTTCTTGAGCACTAACTAGAATAATTTAATTATGAGAAAACACTCTAAAGAATACTTAGAAAACTTAACACCCGCCAAAGCGTATGAATTGTTGGTGGAGGGTAATAATCGATTTGTAAATAACTTAAGCAAAGACCACGATCATTTAGAAATGATTAATGAAACTAGAGAAGGACAATTTCCTTTTGGTGTGGTTTTGAGTTGTATGGATTCAAGAACTTCTGCTGAATTAATTTTTGACCAAGGATTGGGAGACTTGTTCAGTATAAGGGTCGCTGGAAATATTGTGAATGACAGCATTTTAGGCAGTTTGGAATATGCAGTAAAATATGTGGGTTCAAAAGTTTTAGTTGTATTAGGGCATACAGCTTGTGGTGCTATAAAAAGTGCGCAAGCCGATGTAAAAGATGGTCATATTACTGGTTTGTTGAGCGCCATTAAACCTGCTATTAGTAAAGCAATGCTGAAAAGCAAAGACCAACATTGCTTTAAAGACAATGTTGCCTATGCCAATGTAGAAAATAGTATGGAAGAAATTTTGCATAAAAGTGAAATCATCAAAGACTTTTTTTCTAGGGGCGAAATTGGGATAGTAGGGGCCATGTATAATGTAGAAACTGGAGAAGTAGATTTCTTCAAAAACTTGACTACCCAGCCAGTGCAAAAAAAACAATTAACAGAAGCATTATAAGACTATGAAACTTTCTACTAAATATTTTAAGGCAGATATGCTTGCAGGAATGGTGGTGTTTTTGGTTGCGCTACCACTTTGTTTAGGAATTGCGGTAGCCAGTGGTGCACCTCCATTTGCAGGAATTATTTCTGGTATCATTGGTGGCATTGCCGTTGGTTATATGAGTAATTCCAATGTAAGTGTTTCCGGACCTGCAGCGGGTTTAATTGCCATTATTTTAGTAGCAGTAACAGAAATGGGTTATCAAACATTTTTGACTGCAGTGGTTATTGCAGGAGCCATACAATTGGCATTGGGTTTGGCCAAAGCTGGGGGTATTTCTAGTTATTTTCCTACCAGTGTAATTGAAGGAATGTTGGTGGCTATTGGAATCATCATTATTAAAAAAGAGATTCCGCATGCAATTGGGTACGATTTAGATCATCAAGGAGACTATTTTTATTACAATATTTTAGATGATACAAATTATTTTTCTGATTTAATTCATTCCTTCAATTTCGCGCATGCAGGGT
>JAOASV010000280.1 GCA_030158535.1 Sediminibacterium sp. | reverse complement strand
CCACGAACGTTTTGATATCTTGGTAAGTAAGCAATTTTATCAATGCTATAGTTTGTAGAAACGTCTACACCTAAGCCTTTTCTATTTTTGCTTGCTTGTTTTGTAGTAACTAATACAACGCCGTTTACAGCTTCAGAACCATAAAGGGCTGCAGCAGATGCACCTTTTAAGATAGAGATGTTTTCGATATCTTCTGTTTGAAGATCCAATAAACCATTACCTCTTAAACGTTGATCACTCCAGTAGTCGTTATTTCTAACTTCACCGTTACGGATTGGAATACCATCTAAGATAATAAGTGGATCATTTTTACCAGTGATAGAGTTGATACCACGGATATTAATGTTAACTGCAGAAGTTGCACCACCTGGTGTAGCAGCGATACGAACACCTGGCGCCTTACCATAAAGGGCAGTCGCAAAGTTTGGTGTACCAGCATCAGTGATTTGCTCAGCACTGATAGTGCTTGTAGCATAACCTAATGCTTTTTGCTTTTTAGAAATACCAAGAGAAGTTACAACTACATCATTTAATGCACTAGTTCCTGGAGCTAGAGAGAAATTAACGGTTGTTTGACCGCCAACTACAGCTTCTTTGCTTTCGAAACCCACAAAAGAAACAACAAGTGTTGCTTTTGCATTTGCCTTGATTGTGAACTTACCTTTTGCATCTGTCATGACACTGTTTGATGTGCCTTTAACAGACACTGTAGCGCCAGAAAGTTCTGCGCCAGTGTTGTCTTTTACAACACCCGATATTGCTTTGTCTTGGGCAAATAATGTAGTGCCCGCAAACATCAATACAAGGAGTGTCAGTAAACGAATTTTTGTCCTCATTGTTTAGAATTTTGGTTAAATAAAAATCTTTGACAAGCCTATCGTTATAATAGACCATTGCTAAATTTTAGCGTATTAAAGTTGAGTCATATTTAGATTAAAATATTCGGTGAAATTATCAATTTATAGCATTCTATTAACATATTCTTTACATTTCGGTGTTAAAATCGACTTAGTGTAAAATGTACATAGTTAAAAGGGGGGCTTTAGCTTGTAACTAACTTAAAAACAAGGGCTTCGGTTTGTTTAACAATCGATTTATCAGCTGTAAACAAAACAACTTGACCCCCTGTTTGGGTAAATTTCACCTTTTGTGGACCCCCAATCACCGATACGGCTTTAACCTGTATGCCCGCTGGTAGGGTAACAGAAAGTGAATTTTCAATCATTTCATTTTCTGCTACTTGGTAAATCGCATAAATACTTGTGCCCTTTTTGGTAAAAGCCCATTTACCCTGACGCGGTAAATTAGGGTCTGCTTCTGTGTCATATACCGCTTCACCATTGATTTTCATCCATTTTCCAATAGCTTCTAAACGGTTATACGCTAACGAATCCCACTCACCATCTGGCCCTGGACCTACGTTTAATAAGAGGTTGCCATTTTTAGAAATGATATCGGTAAGCATGTGAATGACTTTTCGGGACGACTTGTACTGATCGCCGGGTACATAAGACCATGAATTACCAAGGGTAATACAACTTTCCCAAGGATACGGTAAATAAGTAGCGGGTACTTGTTGCTCCGGAGTTACGTAATTTTCATACTCCCCATGTACGGTTCTGTCCACCACAAGTAGGCCTGGCTGGTGCGTTCTGGCCATCGCCGCAATTTTAGGCATGTCAATGTCCTGGTTGTGCGTAATGGTTCTTTGCCATTCTACAGTGGTATCGATACTACTTTTAGGTCTTACCCATCCACCATCAAGCCATAAAATATCCATAGAACCATAACCTGTCATGAGCTCCTGAATTTGATTATAAGTAAATGTTTTAAAAGCTTCCCAACGCTGCGGATATTTTTTTGGATCGTAAGAAACGTTTCTATCTTTTGGTGGAAAATAACGCCACCAATAATCTTTGGTATTCCAATCGGGTTTAGAAAAATAAGCACCCGTCATAAAGCCTTGATTTCTGAAAGCATTAAAAACTTCTTTCGTAACATTTGCTTTTGGATTGTTTGCAAATGGCGATTTTGAACCTGTAATTTTATAATCGGTTTCTTTAGAATCAAACATGCAAAATCCATCATGGTGTTTGGTAGTAAATACAACATATTTCATGCCCGCATCTTTTGCTGCAGCCGCCCAGCGCTCTGGATTAAATTTTATCGGATTAAATGTGGTTTGTAAATTTTCGTAGGCTTTTAAATAGGTATACCAATCCGCTGAATAGGGCCCCCTGCGCTGCGTCCAGCCTTCGTCTTCTGGACAGATGCTCCAACTTTCTACCACGCCCCACTGGCTATAAGTACCCCAGTGCATAAGAAGTCCAAATTTTATTTTTTTCCAATCTGCTAATTTTTCGCGCACTTTAGCATCGGCAGGAACCGTGTACTTTAAACTTGCTGTGTGTTCTTGCGCATTACTATTAATTGCTGTTGCAAAAAATAAAGTAGCGGCAATGAATATTATTTTTTTCATGTTTTATTTTTTTGTCCAAATGAGTTTACTGTTTAATGTATTTTTTGGTGTGTTTTCTAATTGTATAGTAGCCGTTAATTCGTTACCACCGCTGCCATCATAGTACGCGACTCTAATTTTGTGGTATCCTTTTTTTAAAGCTGCTTTTCCTGCTGCTTCCACAGATCCATGATCTCCATCATTATTCACTACTTCAACGTCATCGATGTATAAAATACTACCATCATCAGAGCGCGTTGTAAAATGATAGATGCCATCTTTTTCAATTTTTATATAGCCATCAAAAAGTAAACTAAATTCTGATTCACGCTTTTTTACAGCTACGCTGATATCTTGTGTAACCCCTGTTAATGCTGGTGTTAAGCTAGGTAGCATAGTTAAATTTTGTTTGCCTTTTGTTTCAAAATATTTATAAGCAATGCCTGGTTGTAAAGCACCACTTGTTTTAACAGCAGGCATCCAGGTGTAGGCTTTTGCAGTTACTTCCGCTACTTTACCTGGTAATTTTTTATCGTCAAATATTTGCGCTTTTACAACGCTTGTTGTAGGGAGTGTAAATGATGTTGTATACTTTGGTGAAGATAACGTTGGGTTTGTCCCATCCGTTGTGTAATGCACAACTGCGCCCGCAGGTGCAGTAACCGTTACGGTTGGTGTTTGTGCTGCGTTTGGATATGTGATTTCTATTTTTGGTTTTGCAGCAAATGCACCAACGTTTTCTATTTTAAGTGCATACGCATAAGGCGCTTTAATCATGGCAGGTTTGTACGCCGGCATGGTAACTACAATATCGTTCCCTTGTTTTTTCCATGTGCATTTTTCTTTGGTTGCAACAAAAGAAATGTTGGTGCCGGCTGGCAAGTCAAGGTCTTTAATTATGTATTCGCCACTATTATTAAAAGTAGGTGCAACCGCGTACAATGCATTGCTAGTAGGGTTATACGTGAAATACAATTCTTTTTCTTTGCTGTCATTTGCAGACGCTTGCGATGTGCGTATCCAGCGTCTGGTGTTGTAAATCGCTTCGCCATTTTCAGTTAACCATGCACCAATTTGCAATAAACGCTCCTGCATAATCGGCGGAATTTTTCCATGATCATCAGGTCCAATGTCTAATAAAAAATTACCACCTCTACTTACTTTATCTACCAGTGCTAATACTAGTGATTGCGCCGAATTATAATCCCAAATATCTTCTTCTTTATTGTAACCATAAGAGTAGCCCATGCCTCTACTTTCTTCCCACGGATGATCTTCAAAATCTAAATCAGGTTGGTACTCTGGCGTATACACACCACCATGATGAAAACGAATGCCACTGCCCCATCTATCATAGGTAACTACTTTATCTTTTACTGGACTTTCGTTATAGAGCCAAGCTAAAAACTCAGGCGATTTCCATTTTGCATCCGACACATCCCAATCGCCATCTGTCCAAAAAACATCGGGCTGATAGGTATTTATCAGGTCTTTCATTTGTGGCCACATATGGTCACTTACATATTTATTGATATCCGATTTATAGAGTGGATTGTACCATTCGTAAAGTGAATAATACATACCCGCGCGCACGCTGGTTTTTCTTACGGCTTTAAACAAATCACCTAACAAATCTCTTTTGGGACCACTCGTTACGCTGTTCCAAGGAAAGCCCCAGGTTTTATCTGCTTCTTTACTAGGCCACATGGCAAAGCCATCATGGTGTTTACTTGTGAGTACAATATATTTTGCACCAGACTGCTCAAACACTTTAGCCCAGGCATCCGGATCAAAACGATCTGCCTTAAACATAGGACCAAAGCCATAATAAGACATATCACCATAATGTAGTTTGTGAAATTTTTTGCGCACATTGTCTTTGTCTGATTGCAAACCATTTTGGTACCACTCCGAATAACTATGTTGTGGCCCCCACGATGGTACACTATACGCACCCCAATGAATAAAAATGCCAAACTTTTCATTCATAAACCATGATGGAACAGGCCTAGCATCAAGGGATTCCCAATTAGGCTGGTAGGTTTGTGCTGTAAGTTGCAACTGCAGCATGCTTATAAATAAGCAGCAAGCGATCCATTTTTTCATACGCAATTTTGATTCAATATAACCAATAAAAAGAGTAGAAAAAAATAGAACCGATCTAGGTTTGTGTTATTGATAAAATAATAGACTAACTGGTGAAGATGCTATTATTATTTTTTAGATGACGCGTCTGTTACGCATCTAAATCCTGTGTGTTCAAGTCCAGTGTCGGTAGCCGTTTTCATGCGCGCAGATACACGGTAACTAGCACAGTAAGAATCGTGACATAAAAAGGATCCGCCACGCACTACTTTTTTAGGAATGGTAGGCTCGTCAGGATCAAAACTTTTGTTGCTACCAGTTGGGTTTACTAATTTTTTTTGCGATACGGATGCATAGTAATTGGCGTCATACCAATCGGAACACCATTCCCAAACATTACCACTCATATCATATAAGCCGTATGCATTGGGCGCATATTTAGCAACTGGTGCTATGCGCAAATATCCATCAGCACCTGTGTTGGTATTTGGAAATTTTCCTTGCCATGTATTTGCTTTGGTAGCACCCTTTTCAAGCGGTTCATTACCCCAAGGAAATGTTTGATTTTTAAGTCCACCTCTAGCTGCGTATTCCCACTCAGCCTCTGTAGGTAAACGCTTGCCAGCCCAGCGGGCATAGGCATTTGCATCATCATAAGACACTTGTGTTACGGGCTCATTATCCTTTCCTTTAATGCTAGATCCAGGCCCTCGCGGATGCTTCCAATTGGCCCCTTTTGTCCATGCCCACCAGGAGGCAGGATTGTTCATGTTTACGGGTGTAGATGACATTACAAATACAAGTGATGAAGCCACAAGTAATTCAGGGGCGGGCTTTGGCGTACCCGGCGGTAGTTGTTTTTTTATCTCATTCCAGTCTGGAGCTTTTTCGGCGGTGGTAACATAACCCGTTGCTGCTACAAATTTTGCAAACTGGGCATTGGTAACTTCGGTGGTATCCATCCAAAAACTAGAAACGGTTACAGCATGCTGCGGATATTCATCGGCACGGCCGGTTTTATCAGAACAGCCCATGATAAAATCACCGCCATTAATAAGCACCATACCCGCTTTATCTGCCACACCTTTTACAATAGAAAATGTATCAGTTGTAGCGCCAACACCAAAACGATTTGGAATATTACTAGTGCAATGTAATGCCGAATCTTTTTTTGCCTGAATAGAATCTTGCACTGCTTTTGCAGTAGCAATTGCATTGGCGCCTGGCATTTGATAGAT
>JAOASV010000279.1 GCA_030158535.1 Sediminibacterium sp. | reverse complement strand
GTATTGGTAAGTCTTAAGTTGGTTCTAGTTAATCTTGTGTTTGGCACTACCCCAGTTTGATCATAAAAAGATCCACTTGCACGGTAGCTAGACTTAGCAGTTCCAAAATCAGCACTTAAGTTGTGCGTAGAACCCACCGAATTATTGAAGAAATTGCCAACGTTATCATAGATAGGAATATCTGCAGTCATTGCAGGACCAAATGCAGAAAAAGTTCCAGTACTAGCTATACCGTTTGCTCCTTGTTGGAACCCAGTATAAATAGAAGGTACATTTCCAAGAGATTGAAAACGGAAACTGTTATCGTAGCTAACATTTAATTTTTTACCAGCAGTAATTTTTGCTTTTTTAGTAGTAATGATGATCGCACCATTACTTGCAGAACTACCATATAGTACAGTTGCTTCAGGACCTTTAAGAACGGTAACACTTTCGATATCGTTCGGGTTTAAATCTGCAATACGATTTGTAAAGTCGTTAGAAGTGTTGTTTTGACCAGCAGCACCAGGAACGGTTTCTGCCGCGTTGATTGCATCATTTTCAATAATGATACCATCCACCACAAATAACGGTTGGTTGTTCAAAGACATAGAGTTGAAACCTCTTAATACGATGGTAGAAGATGCACCCGGCACACCAGATGTTGCAGTGATTGTTGCACCCGCAATTCTACCTTGCAATCCATTTAAAAAGTTTTCACGTTGTGTTTCTTTTACTTCATCCCCTTTTACAGTTTGCGCAGAATAACCAAGATCTCTTGGTTTTTTCTTGATATCCATCGCTACCGTAACTTCTTCAAGTTCTGATACAGATGAACGCATAGAAATAGATACTGTTGCACCATTCACAGTTACACGCTGGCCATCATAACCAATGTAACTCACAAGTAAGGTTTGACCCTTATTTGCTTTAATGGTAAACTCACCTTTTTCATTTGACTGTGTGGTAGATGTAGTACCTAACACTTTTACGGTTACACCTTGTAGTGGTGTTTTTTTGTCGGCATCTAAAACTTTACCAGAGACATTTTGACTCTGCGCCATAGATGGTAACGAGAAAATGAGAAGTAGTAAAGTAACTACTTTCATCAAAGAAGCAATTTTTCTCATACGGGTTTTTGGTTTCTATGAACAATGATTGATTATCACAGGGTTGTAATTTCAAGTACAACCCGTAATAAACAGCGCAATGTTAAAATTTGTTGTGCATATTACAATCAAAATTTTCACGAAAAATCGAGGTTGTGAACAAACGTTAAGGTTAAAATATTGTTAAGGGGTGTTATTTTTAAGCAAACCCTTGTTTTAAAGGGGTTTAGATTAAACATATTCAAATAATTCAATATTCGAATTTGT
>JAOASV010000278.1 GCA_030158535.1 Sediminibacterium sp. | reverse complement strand
AGATGGTAGATACCGTGATGGTGGTAGAGGTGATAATAGAAAAGAATATGCAAGAGGTGGTGGTAATGGTTATAGCCGACTCTTTGTAAACCTTGGTACCAAAGATGGTTTTTACAAAGCAAGTTTTTTACAATATATCTTAGACATGAGTGATCTTAAAAAAGAAGCACTTGGTAGAATTGATATGAAAGACATGAACTCTTGGATTGAAATTGAAAAGGGTGCCGCTAAACAAATGGTCAATGCACTTGATGGTAAAAACTATAAAGGTCGACGCATTCGTATGAATGATGCGGATAGTGGCGGCGAGCGCAGACCAAGACGCGGCGAGTAATTTTATATTGTATAATTTTTTTTATGGAGCAAGCAATCGAAACAAAAAAAGGAGTGGAAGCACTTCTACAAAAAAGACCCTTAATTATCTCTGGACCCTGCAGTGCAGAAACAGAAGAGCAAGTAATTCAAACAGCTACCAGACTAGCTGCTACTGGTAAAGTAGATATTTTACGTGCTGGTATTTGGAAGCCGCGAACGCGTCCTGGTAGTTTTGAAGGTATTGGAACCAAAGGATTACCTTGGTTACAGCAAGCAAAAAAAGAATCTGGATTGCCTGTGGCAGTTGAGGTTGCTACTGCTAAGCAAGTAGAAGATGCGCTTCATTTTGGTGTCGATGTTTTATGGATTGGTGCAAGAACCACCGTAAATCCTTTTAGTGTGCAAGATGTTGCTGATGCACTAAAAGGAGCTGATGTTCCCGTGTTAATTAAAAACCCTATCAATCCAGATTTAGAATTATGGATTGGTGCTGTAGAGCGCGTTGCAAATGCAGGTATTAAAAATATTGGTTTGATCCATAGAGGCTTTAGTTCTTATGGCAATACCGAATATAGAAATGCGCCTATGTGGCATTTAGCGATCGAAATGAAACGTCGCAACCCAGGCATGTTGCTTATCAATGACCCTTCACATATTTGTGGTAGAAGAGATATTTTAATGGATGTTGCACAAAAAGCAATTGACCTTGATTTTGACGGACTTATTATTGAAAGTCATATCGATCCAGACAATGCTTGGAGTGATGCGAAGCAACAAGTAACGCCTGAGCGCCTCGGCGAAATGATCAGTTCAATTGTTTGGAGAACGGAAGAAATTGATTCTGAAGAACTACATGCGGTGATGGAAAAAATGCGTCAGCAAATTAACCAGCTCGATGATGAATTGTTGCAACTCATTGGTCAGCGTATGAAAGTTGCTGATAAAATTGGGCAGTATAAAAAAGACAATAACATTACCATTTTACAAACCAATAGATGGAATGCCATTCTAGAGCGCGCATACGAAAGAGGCGAGAAGCTTGGAC
>JAOASV010000277.1 GCA_030158535.1 Sediminibacterium sp. | reverse complement strand
AGATCCGAATTTCCCGATTGCCTACAGTTTGAAATAGAAGGTGTCAGGGTCATGATGTTTCACATTGGCGGCTACCCCCCTAATTATAATAAAGTAACAAAACCCATAATAGCCGCTTATAAACCACAGTTATTTATAAGTGGCCATAGCCATATATTAAAAGTCATCTATGATCCTGCAATGGCTTGTTTACATATCAATCCAGGGGCCGCGGGTAAACAGGGCTGGCATAAAGTTAAAACCCTCATCAAAATAGATATTGACGGAACAGACATTAAAAACTGTCAGATTATAGAACTCGGAACAAGGGTATAAATGGGTATTCAATTACATGCCCGGAAATAGTGGACGCGCAATTTCGATGCCTCTAAACGGCCAAGGCACACCCGCTAAAATTAATACCAGCGCAATTACAAAAAAGTAAAACGCTTTTTTATACTTGGTGGTACTATCCAAATTCTTTTTAGCAACGCCATGAGCGAGTGTTAAAAAAACAATCGCAGCAATCATGGTAACTGGATGCTCTACCCAAAAGAAACGTAAAAATTTATCTTTCATTACAGAAGTACCAGCGGCAACTTCTGTTGTTAAAATACCGATGCGACCTGCTAGCACTTGATACAAACCTAACAACAAAGTGATATGCCCGGCTATCATTGTCAATAGCCAAGTTTTTTTATCGGCAGCGGCAAACTCTTTTTTAGACTGCCATCCAGTGTATGCTTTTACAATTGAAATAAGCAATAAAACTAAAATTACCCAGCGTAAAAAATTATGTAAATGTAAAAGTCCTGTTGCCATAGTGTTTGATTTTGTAATGCTAATATAGTGGATTTGGAATTATTCTACCCAGTCTGCAATAAACAAGTTGGTGTCTCTTGTACCGCCATTGTTTCGGTTAGAAGCAAAAATAATTTTTTTACCATCAGGGCTAAACATAGGAAACGCATCAAAACCTTTGTCTCTACTAATTTTTTCAAGCCCCTTTCCTTCCAAATCTATACGGTACATGTTAAATGGAAATCCTCTTTTGTATTCGTGGTTGCTACAAAAAATAATATGCTTTCCATCGGGCGTAAAATTTGGCGCCCAATTGGCCTGGCCAAGTGCGGTAATTTGTTTTGCATTAGAACCATCCGCATTCGCAACAAACACTTCCATATTAGTTGGTGCCACCATCCCTTCTGCTAATAATTCTTTGTATTCTTTAATGGCTTCTGGTGTTTTAGGTCTGCTCGCGCGCCAAACAATTTTTGTTCCGTCGGGGCTAAACCATGCACCACCATCGTATCCTAACTCGTTGGTTACACGAATTTCTTTACCTGATTTTAAATCCATTACATAGAGTTCTAAGTCACCACTTTTATCAGAACAGTAAATCATTTTTTTACCATCTGGAGAAAGTGTTGCTTCTGCATCATACCCCTTAGCGCTGGTAATTTGTTTTGTAATTTTTCCTGACATATCTGCCATAAAAATGTCGTAACTATTATAGAGTGGCCAAATATATTTATTGCCATATTTTGCTCTATCAGGAACTGGCGGACAACTATCTGCACCTAAATGTGTAGAAGCATAAATGATATGTTTACCATCTGGTAAAAAATAAGCACAGGTAGATCTTCCCTTCCCTGTACCAATCATTGTTGGTGTAAACTTTTGCGCATCCGATACAGGAACTTTACCAACAAATATTTGATCACAAAAGACACCTTCTTTTGGATTCGTTTTTTGAAACACAATAGACTTTCCGTCATAACTCCAATACGCTTCAGCATTATCGCCACCAAATGTTAACTGTCTAACATTTTTAAAATATTTTTCGCCGGCAAAATGAACCGAGTCCTGGGTTGCATACTGCGCAAATGTTGATGACACAAATAGCGTTGATAAAAACAAACAAAAAGCGGTAAATAATTTCATAAATACGTGTTAAGAGGATGCAAAAGTAAGCATGTTTCTAGGTTTTTATGTCAGCTCATTGTCATGAGATACAAATATTGGTGCTATTTTTGAAGATGCGCTTTATTCTATTTTTTGCTTTTACCCTTGGCACTTTTGCTTGTAACAACCCAAAAGAAAAGGTAAATACCAATAACAAATTGGTTGGATATCCTGTTTTTGTACAAGATTTACTAGAAGAAATTGAGCGTTTCCCGGATAGCACCGAGCTGCGCGTTCAGCTCATTGACACCATGGATAGCCTGCATTTAACAAAAGAGGCAATCCAACAAATTGACTCCCTAATTGTAAAAGATCCGGGCAATTATGGCAACTGGTTTAGAAAAGGAGAATTAGCCATTCATAACAAAGACACAGCACTCGCCATTAAATGTTTTTCGAATGCAGCCGACATTTATAACTCACCAGATGTTCTACTAACCCTTGCTAATTTATATGCTGCACAAAAAAACAAATTGGCACTTCGTTTATGCAGTGATGTTACCAAGCAAAAGCCGGACAGGACCTATATTGCACATAGCTATTACATTGCTGGACTCTATTATGAAAACACGGGCAATACCGAAGTTGCCATAGAAAACTTTAATAGATGTATTCAACAAAATTATTATTACTTAGATGCGTATCTAGAAATTGGATGGATCTATTTCGATCAACAAAAATATTCGCTTGCTAAAGAAATTTTTGAAACGGCTACCGCTGTAAAACCCACCGATGCTAGAGGACATTACTGGACCGCCAAATGTCTCGAAAAATTAGGCCAACCAGACAAAGCTATAAACGCGTATCAACTAGCATTTAACCTAGACAATAGCTTATCCGAAGCATCCGCTGCCATTTCTAGAATAAAAGCTTCAAAAAACTAGCGTGGTTGCTTAAAAAAGCAGAAATTTGCGCAAAACCTGTATATGCCCATCATTGCTCCTTCGTTATTAAGTGCCAATTTTTTAGAGCTACAAAAAGATTGCGACATGCTCAATAATAGTGCTGCCGATTGGTTTCACCTCGATGTTATGGATGGCAGGTTTGTACCCAATATTAGTTTTGGCTTACCCATTATCGAGCAAATCAGAAAAGCAACATCCAAAATTTGCGATGTGCACGTTATGATTTTAGAACCAGAAAAATATGCTGAAGCTTTTAAAAAAGCAGGCGCTGATGTTTACACAGTTCACATAGAAGCCTGTCCGCACTTACATAGAAATTTACAACAAGCGAAACAACTAGGCATGAAAGCCGGTGTAGCACTGAATCCGCACACGCCTATCCAAACTCTTGTTGATGTGATTCAAGACATTGACGTTGTTTGTTTGATGAGCGTAAACCCAGGTTTTGGTGGCCAACAATTCATCCCACAAACCATCCAAAAAATTGCCGAATTAAAAGCGCTGATTACAGCAAAAAATAGCAGCACCCTTATTCAAATTGATGGTGGCGTTACGCTTGTAAATGCACCTCAAATGATTGCTGCCGGCGCTGATGTATTAGTGGCTGGCAATACCGTTTTTAAATCGGAAAACCCTACGCAAACCATTGCTGCCTTAAAAGCGATGTAGACCGTATTGTTTAAAAAAATATTCACAATTTGTTTATAAATAAGGCTTGGAGAAGTAGTGTCCAATCAGTTAAATTTGGATAACTACCTCACTAAAACCAAGTAAGTTGACAGAGACAATTATCAACCTAGACTCCGTAAACCCCATCGAATTTTTTGGCGTAAACAACGGAAAATTAGACGTTTTAAAAAAGAGATTTCCCCTTCTAAAAATTTTGTCGCGCGGTACTCAATTAAAATTAAGTGGTGCCCCTGAACAAATAGATATTGCGAAAGAAAAAGTAAACTTAGTACTGCAATACTTAGAACGCAACGGCCACTTGAGTGAATCTTATTTCGAGCAAATTTTAGGCGGCGATGACGCAGAAGTTACGGATCATTTTATAGACAAAAATCCAAATGATATTTTAGTGTTTGGACCTAACGGAAAAACGGTTAGAGCAAGAACACCGAATCAGAAAAAAATGGTGGCTGCTGCCGATAAAAACGATATCGTTTTTGCCATTGGACCCGCTGGTACCGGTAAAACATATACCGCAGTAGCACTTGCAGTGCGTGCACTTAAAAACAAAGTCGTTAAAAAAATAATTTTAACAAGACCCGCTGTAGAAGCAGGAGAAAGTTTAGGTTTTTTACCTGGCGATTTAAAAGAAAAAATTGATCCGTATTTGCGTCCTTTATATGATGCCCTTGACGACATGATTCCTGCCGAAAAATTGGGCTATTACATGAGTACGCGCACCATCGAAATTGCGCCACTTGCCTACATGCGCGGAAGAACACTTGACAATGCATTTATCATTTTGGATGAAGCTCAAAACAGCAATGACCTGCAATTAAAAATGTTTTTAACGCGTATTGGTGCCAATGCAAAAGCTATTATTACTGGAGACCCTACCCAAATAGATTTACCCCGAAATATGCGCAGCGGACTTGAAAAAGCGAGCCGGATTTTACAAAATATTGAAGGAATTTCTCATATAGCCCTAACCGAAGAAGACGTGGTAAGACACAAATTGGTGAAAGCCATTATCAAGGCCTATGACAAAGAACACGAAAAAGAAGAGGAAGCCTATGGTAAAAGATAGCCTTTGCAACCCCTAAATTACCCTTCTGAACACCTAAACCCCCTCAAAAAGGGGGTTTTTTGCTAAAAAAGGGAGTTTTTACCTAAAAAGTACCGATTTGTTAATACTCTGTTGAAATTAGTAGCGGAATATTCGTTTTCTTTGCAGCTGAAAAATCAAACTTATGCTTAGTAAAAAACTCTTGCAATTTGTACTTGCGGTATTAATCCTACCTGCATTTGCACTAGCACAGAACACCACCAGTAGCCTGAGTGGTTCTGTTAAAACAAATACCGGTGAGGTATTAGTTGGCGCAACCGTAACAGCAACCCATGAGCCTACCGGTACTACCTACCGCGTTCAGAGCCGTGCGGGTGGCCGTTTTGACATCAGCAATATGAACCCTGGTGGTCCATACATTGTTGAAGTTTCTTTTTTAAATTATGCAAACGAAAAAAAGACTGACCTCTACCTTAGCTTAGGAGATGTTTTAAAAGTTGATTTCGCCCTTGCCTCTAAAGTGAACAACCTCGGAAATGTAACAGTAAGTTCTTTACGTAAGACTACTGAAACTTCTGGTAAAGGTGGTGCTGAAACTACAATTGGTCGTGATAAAATGGCGAACTTACCTACAGTAGGTCGTAACATTTACGATTACTTACGTGCAGTTCCTCAAGCTAAATTGGTAAACGGTTCTGAAGGTGCTGTATCAATTGCAGGCCAGAACAACCGTTACAATGCATTCTATGTGGATGGTGCAATTAACAATGACGTATTTGGTTTATCTGCTTCAGGTACCAATGGTGGTCAAGCTGCTATCGCTCCATTATCTATCGATGCGATTGATCAGTTCCAAGTTGTTATCTCTCCTTTTGATGCATCACTAGGTAACTTTACAGGTGGTGGTATCAATGCGATCACTAGATCAGGTACCAACAAAACTTCTGCATCAGTTTACTACTTCTTACAAAACCAAGATTTAGCTGGTAAAACACCAACTGGTTTAAAAGAAAATGCAACAAGACTTAATAACTTCTCTAAAAAAACTTATGGTTTTAGATTAGGTGGAGCTATTACAAAAAATAAATTATTCTACTTCGTAAACGTTGATTTACAAAGAGATCTTCGTCCTCAACCATTTGACTTTTCTCAGTATAATGGTAACACCAAAGACATCAACGTTTTAAATAGCTTAGCGGCAAACTGAGACTAACTAAATTAAACAGCAATTTT
>JAOASV010000276.1 GCA_030158535.1 Sediminibacterium sp. | reverse complement strand
CGAAATCACCAATGCAGACGCCATTCATCCTGGATATGGATTTTTAGCAGAGAATGCCAAGTTTGCACAAATTTGTGCTGACCATGGTATTAAGTTTATTGGTCCTACACCCGAAATGATCAATAAAATGGGGGATAAGATTACCGCCAAGGATACCATGATTAAAGCAGGTGTTCCGGTGGTACCAGGTGGTAAAGGGTTGTTGGAAAGTGTTGAGGAAGCGGTGGTACTTGCCAAAGAAATTGGATACCCTGTTATTTTAAAAGCAACTGCCGGTGGTGGTGGTAAGGGTATGCGTGTGGTTTGGAATGAAGAAGAAATTGAAAAAGCATATACCTCTGCTAGACAAGAAGCCGCTGCTGCATTTAAGAATGACGGCGTGTACATGGAAAAATTTGTAGAAGAGCCTCGACATATTGAAATTCAGGTAGCTGGAGATCAGTACGGAACGGTTTGTCATATGAGTGAGCGCGACTGTTCTATTCAGCGTCGTCACCAAAAATTAGTAGAAGAATCTCCTTCTCCATTTATGACACCTGAGCTTCGTAAAAAAATGGGTGAAGCCGCTATTAAAGCAGCTGCAGCTATCAATTATGAAAGTGTTGGTACCGTAGAGTTTTTAGTGGACAAGCATCGCAACTTCTATTTCATGGAAATGAATACCCGTATTCAGGTAGAACATTGTGTAACGGAAGAAGTAATCAATTTTGATTTAATTAAAGAGCAAATTAAAATTGCAATGGGTGAAAAAATTTCTGGCCGTAACTACGAGCCAATAATGCACGCCATTGAATGTCGAATTAATGCAGAAGATCCATACAACGATTTCAGACCTTCGCCCGGAAAAATTACAGTACTACATACGCCAGGTGGACATGGTGTTCGTGTAGATAGCCATGTATATGCAGGTTATGTAATCCCGCCGTATTACGACTCTATGATTGGTAAACTCATTACCGTTGCGCAAACACGTGAAGAAGCCATTGATACCATGTATCGTGCGCTTTCCGAATACGTGATTGAAGGCGTTAAAACAACCATACCTTTTCATTTGCAACTCATGCAAAATGAAGATTTTAGAAAAGGTAATTTTACCACTAAGTTTTTAGAAACATTCACAATGAAATAAAAAAAATCCCTTACAATTTGTAAGGGATTTTTTTTGAATACTATTGGAACTATTGTCCACCACCACGCTGTGGTCTGTTTCTTCTCATTTCTTCGTAGAAATCATCTACTGCTTTAATTTGATCGTCTGTTAAAGGAATTGCTTTTAATTTCTTTTTACGCTCGTCGGCAGTTTCTTTTTGTTTCGCGGCTCTTTCTTCTTCCGATAAATCACGAAGTCCACGACCTTGTGAT
>JAOASV010000275.1 GCA_030158535.1 Sediminibacterium sp. | reverse complement strand
CCTCTATAGGCACTTCAGGAACTGGAACTGTGGTAGACGCTACTACTACAACCAAGGGTAAATTGCAACTGGCTGGCGATTTAGGGGGAACTGCCGCTAGTCCTCAAGTACTTTCGGTAGGTGGTATTTTAAAAGATGATATTGCAACTGGCCTCAATTTAATGAATGCAGCAACACCTAATAATATTGTAAATTATATTGTGCGCAGAAGTCCCATTGGTGATTTTTCGGGAAGTACTATTACTGCCAATACATTTAGAGGAAATATTATTGGTAATGTTACAGGTAATGTAACAGGAAATCTTACTGGTAATGTTACAGGTACTTTAGCCGGCAATGCAACCAATGTTTCTGGTATTGTGGCATTAGCAAATGGAGGAACCGGGGCAAACTCTGCCACTTCTGCTAAAACAAATTTAGAGCTTGGTAATATCGATAACACATCTGATGTAAATAAACCAGTGAGTACTGCACAGCAAACGGCGCTTGATTTAAAAGCAAATTTAGCTTCTCCAACATTTACAGGACTTGTGGTTTTACCAACCGGTACAACCGGTGTAACCCAAGCCTTAAACGATAACAGTACCAAACTAGCTACAACTGCATATGTTGCAAGTGCCATGGCAGATGCTTCTGGAACCATTACAAATTCGGTGGCAGATGCTACTACAACGAGTAAGGGTAAAATTTTACTAGCAGGCGATTTTGGGGGTACGGCTTCAATTCCGCTAGTGATGAGTATTGGTGGCATCAATAAAGATGATATTGCTGCCGCAGCTATATTATCTAATACAGCTACTGCACAAAACACTGCGAGTACCATTGTAAAAAGAGACGCATCTGGTAATTTTATTGCAAGCAACATCACTTCAAATTTAATCGGAAATGTTACAGGGAATGTAACTGGTAATCTTACTGGCATTGTTACCGGTTCGCTGATCGGCAATGCTACCAACGTTTCTGGTGTAGTAGCGGTTACTAACGGTGGTACAGGTGCAAGCGATGCAAGTAATGCGAGAATTAATTTAGGTCTAGGAAATATAAATAACACTTCTGATGTAAATAAGCCTGTGAGTACTCTGCAGCAAACTGCACTTGATCTAAAAGCAAATTTGGCTTCTCCAACATTTACAGGACTAGTAGTTTTGCCAACAGGTGCCACAGCTGTCACACAAAATTTAAATGACAACACTACAAAATTAGCAACCACTGCCTATGTTGCAAATGCACTCGCCGATGCATCAGGGTCTATTACAAATTCAGTGGCTGATGCTACCACAGGTTCAAAAGGGAAAATTATGTTGGCTGGTGATTTAGGCGGAACAGCAACAGCGCCGGAAGTTTTATCTGTTGGAACAGCAACAA
>JAOASV010000274.1 GCA_030158535.1 Sediminibacterium sp. | reverse complement strand
GCCCATTGTTTGGTGGCACTGATATATCCAATGGGTGCATCAAACCAAACATAGAGTACTTTTCCGTCGGCGCCAGCTAATGGAACTTTTACACCCCAATCTAAATCGCGTGTAACCGCGCGTGGCTGCAAACCACCATCTATCCAACTCTTGCACTGACCTACAACACTAGGGCGCCAATCGTTTGCATGTTCTTCTAAAATCCATTCACGTAAAAAATCTTCGTGTCTATTAAGCGGTAAGTACCAGTGCTTGGTGGTTTTTTTAATAGGAGCATTACCACTTAAGGTACTCACGGGGTTTATAAGTTCTTCGGGACTTAAACTCTTGCCGCACTTCTCACACTGATCTCCGTAGGCGCTATCATAACCGCAAGATGGACAGGTGCCTTTAATGTATCTGTCTGCTAAAAAGGTTTGTGCGCTCTCGTCAAAATATTGCTCCGTTTCTTTGGTTTCTAAATCGCCGTTGGCTTCTAGTTTACTAAAAAATTCTTGCGCTGTTTGATGATGTAGTGGATCGCTGGTGCGGTGGTACACATCAAAGGCAATACCTAGGTCCTTAAAGTTTTGCTCCATTAAAGGATGGTACTTGTCAATTATGGCCTGCGCTGTTGTGCCTTCTTTGGTTGCCTGAATAGGAATGGCTGTACCATGCTCGTCACTACCGCAAACAAAAACGGCGTCTCTTTTTTGCGCCTTTAAATAACGCACGTAAATATCGGCAGGAAGATATGCGCCCGCCAAATGTCCTATATGTTTTTGACCGTTCGCGTAAGGAAGGGCCGCTGTAATTAAATATCGTTTGGGTGTACTCATAATAGGCTACAAAAGTACAAAAGAAGCGCCGTTCCCTAAAGCCTTTTTGAAACTGCTTGTGTATACTGGTTGAAATTGCTAAATTGCCGCATGATCAAAATTCCACCCTACCTTAAAAAGGGCGACACCATTGGCCTAGTATGTCCTTCAGGCACCCTTCCGGCAAAAAAAGCAGCTACTTGTATTTGCACCCTTGAGGCTTGGGGTTACAAAGTAAAAATTGGCAAAACCCTTGGAACGCAGCATCATTATTTTTCAGCTACTGACGAGGAGCGTGCCGCTGATTTACAGGCAATGCTAGATGATAAAAATGTGCAGGCAGTTTTGTGCGGTAGAGGTGGTTATGGAATGAGCCGAATTATTGATTTACTTGATTTTAAAAACTTTAAAAAGTATCCTAAATGGGTAATAGGCTTTAGTGATATCACACTATTACACAATCATTTTACCCAGGTATTAAAAACAGCGTCACTCCATGCCCCCATGGCAGGCGCATTTAATAATGGACAGTCAGATAACGAGTGGGTGCTTTCTTTAAAACATGCACTCCAGG
>JAOASV010000273.1 GCA_030158535.1 Sediminibacterium sp. | reverse complement strand
CGCCAAAGGGTTGCAACGAATCATTGTTTGTAATAAACTGCATCACGGCAGTGGAGTCTGTTGAAAACTGATTGCCAATAAGCTGCGCAAAGTCTTCTTTGGTACGTAGTTTATTTATTACCAGTTTAACTTCTGCAACTCTACCATTTTTTAGCATCCTTGCAATTTGCCAAGCTGTTTGTCCTTTTTTTAATTGGTATTTACCAGGTCTTACTATATCCCAATTGGGAAGAACTATTGAAAGTATATGTAGTCCTAAACTATTTGAGATGAGACCTTCTTTGCTTAGGTAGCTAATAACAGCTCCCTTTTTTACAATCGATTGGTCTACTGTAAAGCTTTTTTGGGCACCTGAAAAATTAGTGATCGACGAAAAAATACTCCAGGTGGTAACAATACCTCCAAGAAGTACAAAGAGTATAATGGTCGTTCCAATTTTTTTCATGACTTCAATTTAAACAAAAAACCCTGACTGCATAAACAGACAGGGTTTTTAATATCAATAGTTTGATTTATTTTTTTGTGGTATCTGCAGTTGTTGCCGGATTAGGAGCCGGTGCTGGAGCTGCAGGCGCTGCACTTGACGTGTTTACTTTTTGTAGTAATGAATCTTCAGGAGCAGCTGTTGTTCCGCCTTTTAAGAAAAGGGTGGAAAGTAAAGCCAAAATAGCAATAATGGCTGCAAACAACCAAGTTCCTTTTTCTAAAACATCAGTGGTTTGTTTAACACCCATAAATTGGTTGCTAATACCACCTACATTACCTGATAATCCACCACCTTTTGGGTTTTGGATTAATACTACAAAACCTAAAGCTACACAAGCAGCTACTATTAACACTAGAAACAAAATAGTCATCTTATAATCCTTTTAATTGTTGAATCTTGGCAGCAAAATAAACGGATTTTTCAGGATTTATGAAACTTAATTTTTGGTAGAGCTGAATTGCCTTTTCTCGGCGACCCTGTTTACCAAGTACTTCTGCCATGGTTTCGGTAACAACCTCCCTAGATTCGTTCGATTTTTCGGCAATGGTTACCACGGCCTTTTCTATGTCAGATTCGCTAGAAAAGGGGGTATCTGCCTCTAAATCGGCTGTTGTTTGGGTCTCTGGGGCTGGATGTTTGACCTCTTTTAGCCAATCTGTGAACTTCTTAAGCTTTGTAGACAATTCGTCTTGATGACCCTGATTCAGGTCTATTTTGATGCCTTGTGAGGCAAAATAATCGATGGTATGGTATAAAACCGGCGATTCTATCTCCAAAATTTGGTCTGGAGTAACCGGTTTATTGAAATCGGCGAGCTGTTTGCTAATAATATTGCTAATTGCTGAAGGTACCGGGGCGGTTAAAATATGCTGAAACCAGCCCGTATTTCCAACAGCAAGCGCCGCTTTACTCGTTTCTGTGCCTTTATGGTGGGTTTTTGCAGCTAACAGCACGGTGGCCGGGGCAAAAAATGGGTATTGTTTATGTAGGCTTTCTAGTACATCAACAGAAGTAGCAGACAGGTTTTCTTTGCCTGTGAGGTGTTTCGCTACTGAATTACTGAATTGACTCATTTTATAATACTAGAGGTTAAATGTACAAATAGATTACCAGTTTGAAAAAATACGGTTAAACATGTCATCCGTTAAAGATCTTACCATTTCATCTAATAGTCGGGCTTCTGCTTGTGTGAGGGTTAAATTGGCGTCAAAATCAAAACTTCTGCTCACGTCAAACTCTTCGGTTTTATTGGTAAGGGTATTTCTGAAAACAATATGAACGGTTACCGTTAAACGGTTGGTTGATGCTTGTTGATTGCTAACACCCACCGTTTGCGAAGCGTCATAATTGGTAATGGTACCACTAATAATATAATGGGCATCATCGCTTGTGGTTCTAGTAAGTTTTGTTTGGCTGGCAATTTTTAACTGCCATTTGTCATTGAGTTTAGGGCTCAATTGTGGGTTTACGTAGCGGGCCCTATTTTCTATAAAACCTAATTTAATGGTTTTAACGGCCGGGTCAATACTAGCGTCGTTAAATTTATAAATACCACAACTCGTAAGTAGGATGGTAGCTACAATAAATAGGTTAAAATATTTTTTGGTGTGGCTCATGCTTGGTGTTTTCATATTGAAAGTTAATCTTCAATGTCGTACTCTTTTAATTTTCTGTACAGCGTTCTTTCACTAATTCCTAAATCTAAAGAAGCGTCTCTTCTTTTGCCTTTGTGTTTTTTGAGTGCTTTTAAAATCAGTTCTTTTTCTTTATCCATGATATTTAAAGACTCTTCAATTTCTTCATGCTGGTGCATGTCATTGTCTTGTAGTAGCAGTGGTTGCGCAGCTGTTGTAGTACTGGGTTGCGCAATAAAATGCTGTGTATTGTTCTCTACTTCATGACCCGTAAAATCTTGTAAAATAGATTCTCTGGTAAAATTAGCTGCAGCGCCCGCTAATGAAGGGTTTTGAAGTATTTCTACAAACATTTTTTTAAGCTCCGTTACATCTTTTTTCATGTCAAAAAAGAGCTTGTATAAAATCTCGCGTTCATTGGCAAATTCACCACCTTGGTTTTGTCCAGCCAGTACGGGCATTCTAGAAAATTTACTTTGATCCGGTAAAAATCCTTGAAGGGTAGAAGCGTTAATTAAGCTGGTATTACTTAATACTGAAATTTGCTCAGCAATATTTTTGAGTTCACGCACATTACCTTGCCATGGATGATTGATAAGTATTGCTTTGGCTTCTTCGTCTAATTGAACCGGTGTTGTTTTATAACGTTCTGCAAAGTCAACTACAAATTTTCTGAATAGTAAACTGATGTCTTCTTTACGGTCTCTTAATGAAGGTACGCGAATAGGCACGGTGCTTAAACGGTAATACAAGTCTTCTCTAAATCTTCCTTTTTGTGTAAACTCTAAAAGTTCTCTATTGGTAGCTGCAATAACGCGAACATCTGTTTTTTGAACTTTAGATGAACCTACTCTAATAAACTCGCCGGTTTCTAAAACGCGGAGCAGGCGGGCTTGGGTGCCAATAGGCATTTCACCAATTTCATCTAAAAAAATAGTACCGCCACTAACGGTTTCAAAATAACCTTTACGGCTATCAACGGCACCTGTAAATGATCCTTTTTCGTGACCAAATAATTCAGAATCGATAGTGCCTTCCGGAATAGCGCCACAGTTAACCGCAATAAAAGGGTTGTGTTTGCGCGCTGATAACGCATGAATAATTTGAGAAAAAACTTCTTTACCCACGCCACTTTCACCCACTATAAGCACCGTTAAATCGGTGGCCGCCACTTGCGCGGCTGTGTTGAGCGCATGGTTTAATGCGGGTGCATTACCAATGATGTTAAATCTGTTTTTTATACTTTGAAGATCCATAATTGACCTTATTAATTCGTTCAAATAATACTATCCAACTTGTTCGCCAAGTAGGGTAGTTCTGGTATAGCTGGTTACTTTTACCTGCGCATACTTGCCTTTTAAATCAATACCTGCTGTTTTAGGAAACACCAACACTTTATTTTGTGAAGTGCGTCCTGTCCAATCGTTTTCATTTTTACGGCTATTGCCTTCTACTAATACTTCAAATACAGCGCCTACGTCTTTTTGGTTGCTTGCAGTAGAAAGTACGCCTTGCATATCTACAATTTCTTGAAGCCTTCTTTTTTTAACAGGCTCCGGAATGTCATCGGTATATCTTTTAGCAGCAAGGGTTCCAGGCCTTTCACTGTAAAAATACATATAGCTCATGTCGTATTTACAATGCTCCATAATACTTAATGTATCTTGATGATCTTCTTCGGTTTCGGTACAAAAACCTGCGATAATATCGGAACTGATACCGCAGTCGGGGATGAGTTCAAATATGCGGTTCACTTTAGCAATATACCATTCGCGTGTGTAGGTACGGTTCATGAGTTGCAGAAGTCTAGTGCTTCCGCTTTGAACCGGTAAGTGAATGTATTTGCAAATGTTAGGGTATTTAACAATGGTATGTAATACTTCGTCGGTAATATCTTTAGGGTGAGAAGTACTAAAACGAACGCGTAAACTTGGGTCAATTAAAGCTACTTTTTCTAGTAACATGGCAAAAGTTACGGCCTCATTGTTTTGCTCATTGATCCAGTGGTAACTATCTACGTTTTGACCAAGTAAAGTCACTTCTTTAAATCCTCTATTAAATAAATCGGTGGCTTCTGCAACAATCGAATGCGCGTCTCTACTTCTTTCTCTGCCTCTTGTAAATGGTACCACGCAAAAGCTACACATATTATTACAACCACGCATGATAGACACAAATGCGCTAATGCCATTGCTATCAAGTCTTACTGGTGCGATATCTGCGTATGTTTCGTCTCTACTTAAAAGGACATTTACTGCTTTTTGTCCAGTTTCTGCTTCTTCAATAAGTCCTGGAAGGCTTCTGTAGGCGTCTGGACCTACCACCATATCCACTAATTTCTCTTCCTCTAATAATTTGGATTTTAGCCTTTCCGCCATACAACCTAGCATGCCAATTAAAGTACCTGGCTTTTGTTCCTTTATTTTTCTAAATTCGGTGAGGCGCTTGCGAACGGTTTGTTCCGCCTTTTCTCTGATAGAGCAAGTGTTTAAAAAAATCAGATCGGCGTTTTCTACATTTCTAGTAGCACCATATCCTTCTTTATTTAATATAGAGGCAATTACTTCACTGTCTGCAAAGTTCATGGCACAGCCATAACTTTCGATATAGAAGCTTTTTTTATACGTATTGGGATCGTTTGAGAAGGGTTTGAAAGCTTCTCCTTGTCTAAGTTCGTCGTGTTCTTTTCCAGCTAAAGCGAGGGTTTCCATCCTTACTATCTAATTTAAAGGCAAAATTAACATAAAATCACCGATTTGTGCCAGTTTGTCAGCTATAAAACGCTAAAAATTCTGTTAATCAATTAGTTTTGTAACAATTATAATTTTGACTGCATGAAGTATGGCCTAACCTTATTGGTTACTTTTTTTATTGGAAGTCAGGCTTTTGGACAAGAAATGCTAAATAAAATTAGAAATGAGTCGGCGCGTACCATTCGTAAAGATAACGACACGGCTAATTGGCGTTGGAAAAGAGGCGGTGTATTTAACGCAAACTTGTCTCAAGGGTCATTAAGTAACTGGGCAGCAGGAGGCGATAACTTTTCATTATCCGTAAATAGCTATTTCAATTATTTTCTATACTACAAAAAAGGCCGTCAAAACTGGGATAACAATTTTGATATGAACCTGGGTTATGTGCAAACTACCAGTTTGGGAAGCCGAAAAAATGATGATCGTTTTGATATCTTAAGTAAATACGGTTATAAAATTGATAGTACAGGAAAGTGGTATATGTCGGCGCTTTTTAATTTTAGGTCGCAATACTTTGATGGGTATACATTCTCCAATAACATTGCCAATTTTGCGTCATCGTTTTTGTCACCGGCCTACGTGTTTTTATCGGCAGGGTTTGATAGTAAAACTTCTGATAAGTTATCCATTTTCTTGTCTCCACTTACAGCACGTTGGACAATTGTAGCCAACAATAAATTAGCAGCACAGGGTAAGTACGGGGTTCCAAAAGGGCAAAATATAATGCAAGACGTAGGTTTGTTTGCAACCATCAACCACAACAATGTAATTGCCCGAAATATTAATTATAGAGGCCGTTTAGACCTGTTCTCGAACTATTCAAATAAGCCAGAAAATATTGACGTGTTTATGACCAATTTTTTCTCCTTTAAAATCAATAAATACTTTTCGGCGAATTACAACCTGGATCTTATTTACGATGATGATGTAAGACTATTTGGAGAAAATAAAAATTCAACAGGCATGCAAATCAAAAGCATGATGGGTATTGGT
>JAOASV010000272.1 GCA_030158535.1 Sediminibacterium sp. | reverse complement strand
CTTGCAGGTTGTATATTTCTGACCACTCCCAAAAAGAAGTGTATATGGGATTATTAGTGGGCGCGCTTTGTCAAGCGACTGCGTATTTCTTTGTGCTCTAGCTATAAAAACTGAGTTTTTTAACCGACTTTTGCTCCGCAAAATCAAACCCCTCTACTATGTGGTATACTTTAGGACAATGGATCATAAAACGTCGTGTTTTTTTACTCCTTGCTTTATTAGGCAGCACTTGTTTTATGGGGTATCATGCTTCAAAAGTGTCGCTTAGTTACGAGTTTACCAGAGCGATTCCAACCAACAATCCTAAATACCAAGATTATCAAGCATTTTTAAAACGTTTTGGTACAGATGGTAATACCATGGTTGTTGGTTTTGAAACGGATCGTTTTTATGAGAAATCTTATTTTAATGCGGTTGCTCAACTGCAAAAAACAATTAAAGGTATACAAGGTGTAACAGCTATTTTAAATATACCGGATGTTGTGAATCTAATCAATGACACGGCTGCTGCTCAATTTAAATCTGTAAAAATATTTACACCACCTTATTCGAGTCAAGCGGAATTGGATAGCGCAGCACTTGTATTTAAGTCGCTACCTTTTTATAAAACATTACTGTACAGCCCTAATTCAAACGCTTATTTAATGGGGGTTTCATTAGATGGCGCTATTATCAATTCAAAAAACAGATCGGCGCTAATTCAAGAAATCAATAAAGCTATTCAAACATTTGAAAAAGAAACAAACTCAACAGTTCGCTTAAGTGGCCTTCCATATATTAGAACCATTGTTGCCGATAGAATTAAAAAGGAAATGAATATCTTTTTAATTGCCTCTTTTGTTTTATCTGCTTTAACCTTGCTATTATTTTTCAGATCAATCAGCGCCATGCTTATGAGTATGGTTGTAGTGGCCATTGGTGTTATCTGGAGCCTTGGAACCGTTGTTTTACTTGGGTATAAAATAACACTCTTAACAGCGCTGATTCCACCTCTTGTTGTAGTAATTGGTATTCCTAATTGCATTTACTTTTTTAATAAATACCATACTGCGTTTTTGGAGTTAAAAGATAAGGACAAAGCAATTATTACGATGGTTGGTCGAATGGGTATTGTAACCCTGTTTTGCAATATTGCTGCTGCCATTGGATTTGCTGTTTTTGCTTTAACAAAAAGTGCACTCTTAAAAGAGTTTGGACTCGTTGCCGGAATCAATATCATGGTGTTGTTTTTTATCTCGCTGGTGTTTATACCCGCAGTACTTAGTTATTTACCAGCCCCTAAGCCAAAACATACACGTTATCTCGACAATAAAATTCTAGAAAAATTATTGGTTAAAATTGAGCGCTGGACTTTTCATCATGCGCGCTGGGTATATGGTGTAACCATTATCATTACCGTGTTTGCGCTCATTGGAATGAGCAAGTTAAAGTCGGAAGGATTTATTGTGGATGACCTTCCAAAGCAGGATAAAATTTACACCGATCTTAAATGGTTTGAAAAGAACTTTGGTGGCGTTATGCCACTTGAAATCATGGTGGATACCAAAAAGAAAAATGGTTTACTACGCACCACCGGTCCTATTTCTAAAATTGAAGAGTTGTCTGTGTATATCGCAGCGCACCCCGAAACAGCAAGACCACTTTCATTTGTTGAAGGATTAAAATTTGCAAAGCAGGCTTACTACGATGGTGATACTTTAAGTTATGATATTCCTTACGAGGGCGACCTCGCCTTTATGGGGCCCTATTTAAAGTCGCCAGCCTCAAAAGATTCGGGGGTTCAGGTTAAAAAAGAAGGCGTTGCAAAACTGCTTAATAGTTTTATGGATAGCACAAAGCAGGTAGCGCGCATTAGTGTGAATATGAAAGATATTGGAAGTGCAAAACTTCCGATTTTAATTAAAGATTTTGAAACAAAAGCCGCAGAAATTTTTGACACGGCGCATTATAAAGTAACATTTACGGGTAGTACCATTACATTTTTAGAAGGTTCTAGTTTTATCATTAAAGGTCTTGAAGAGAGTATTGTATGGGCGTTTTTGCTCATTGCACTTTGCATGCTTTATTTATTTAGATCTATTCGAATACTGCTATGTTCATTAATTCCAAACGTTATTCCACTTGTGATTACAGCAGGGGTAATGGGTTGGGCTGGTATTGCCTTAAAGCCTTCTACGGTATTAATATTTAGCATTGCGCTGGGTATTGCAATTGATGTAACCATCAGGTTTTTAATCAATTACAAACAAGAATTACCACATTATAATAACCAGGTGGGTCCAACTCTGATTCAAACCATTAAGCACACAGGGATTAGTATTATTTATACCTCACTTGTGCTGATTGCGGGGTTTATTATCTTTTGTATCAGTGATTTTGGAGGTACCAAGGCGCTGGGATGGCTTACTTCTTTAACCCTTATTGTGGGCACATTAACCAATTTGATCCTTTTACCGGTGCTAATTTTGCATTTTCAGAAGCGCAAAAAGTAAGTTTGATAGAATCTTTGTCACTTTGTTTAAGTATTACTTAAAAAATCAATCATATTATAAACATCATTAATATAATTTGATTGATTTGTATATTGCTGATTATCAATTTCTTACACATAATTTTTGCCTTAAAATCAGGAAATCAGTAAAATATCTAAGAAATACTAGTAATTACCGCGTCTAAAAAGGGGCTATTGTTAATATTTTATTAAATTAGCGTCTGCATTTTTACATTAAAAACCAAAATATGAGAAAATTAGTTGTCATGATTTTGTGTGCAACACTTGCTTTTACGCAGTCGTTCGCACAAAACCGCACGGTTACCGGTAAGGTTACCGATGAGAAAGGCGCTGCAATTGCTGGTGCAAGCGTAGTTGCTAAATCATCAAAAGGTGGTACAACCACAGCTGCTGATGGTACCTTTAAATTAACGGTGCCTAACACAGTTAAAGTGTTAACGGTTTCTTCGTTAAACTTTGTTCAAAAAGATGTTACCATTGCTGCCAACAATACAGCAAATGCTTCACTTACAGCTTCTGCTGCAGATGCATTAGATGAAGTAGTTGTAGTTGGTTATGGTGCTGCAAAAAAGAAATCAGATGTTACAGGTTCTGTTGTAACTGTTAACGCAGAGAAATTACAAAACAAGCCTACTGCTAACATGTTTGATGCCTTACAAGGTAAGGTTCCTGGTTTGCAAGTATATAACAGCTCTGGTGAGCCTTCTGCTACACCAAGTGTTCGTTTAAACGGTGTGGGATCTTTGGGTGCAAGCTCAACTCCATTATATGTAATGGATGGTATTCCTATCGATGCGGGTACAATTGTTAGTTTAAACCCTGAAGATTTTGAATCAGTTACTGTATTAAAAGACGCATCTTCTACTTCAATTTATGGTTCAAGAGCGGCGAACGGTGTAATTTATATTACGTCTAAAAAAGGTAAAGTAAACAGTTCTAAAATTACGGTTCAAACACAGTATGGTGTTTCTAATTTAGTAAAGCCTACGCTTGATCTATTTAACAATTTCATGAGCACAAAGCAACTTACAGATTTCTGGGTTGCTACTGGCTTTAGAACTCCAGCTCAAGTTTCTTCATTGTTAGCAACATACAATGCTGATACTAAGTGGTACCAACAGTATTACAAAGAAAACATTCCTACACAGCAAATTGATTTAAATATCTCTGGCGGTGGCGGAAAAACAACCTATTACATTTCAGGTTCTGCATTTAAGCAAGAAGGTCTTACCTACCGTTCAGATTTTGAGCGTTACACCATGCGTGCTAACATCAACACAACCGTTAACAACTGGTTTAAATTAGGTGTTAACTTATCTGGTGGTTATGATGAAAGACAAACAAACCCTTATGGTTCAAACAGTACCAATAGAGGTTTATCTTTACTTCGTCAACCTTTCTACTCTGCATATGATGCAAATGGTGTAAAATATCCAGATATCATTCCGGGCGGTAACTTTTACAACCCTAACTACTTAGCAGATAAATTACCAAGTGTTGGTGCTAACGTACAATTCAACCCAAGTGGTTTTATTCAGTTAAACCCATTTGCTGGTTTTACGCTTAAGTCTCAAGCTGGTATGGAGTTTTACGATTACAGAGGTTCTAGTAAAACATTGCCTTCGTTTTTAGGTTCTCTTAACAATGGTTCGGTTTCTGAATCATTTACAAGAGGAACTACCAAAACAATTACCAATACTGCAGAGTACGCTTTTAAATTTAAGCAGCGTAACAGCTTCACTTTACTTGCAGGTCAAGAATTTATCTATAACAATACAAATGGTTTCAGTGGATCTTCTACAGGTCAAACAGACGACCGTTTGGTGTTGATTTCTGCTGGTCCTACAGGATTCCAAGCAGGTTCATCTATGGATGAGTATGCATTTGCTTCTTATTTTGGACGTTTAAACTACAACTTAGACTCTAAATATTTTATCGACTTATCTGTTCGTAATGACCAATCATCTCGTTTTGGTAGAGCTTTAAGAGGCGCTACTTTTTATTCTGCAGGTTTAATGTGGAAAGCTAAAAACGAAAAGTTTTTACAAAATGTTAAATGGATTAACAGCTTAGTAGTAAAAGGAAGTATTGGTACAAGTGGTAACTCATCAATTGGTAACTATCAGTCTTTAGCTACTGTTGGAACCAACTTATACAACTCTACTCCAGGATGGGGTGTGAGCTCTGCGGGTAACCCAGAATTATCTTGGGAAACTCAAAAACAAATTAACCTTGGAGTTCAAGCAACATTGTTTAATAAGTTAAACATTGATGTTGAATATTTTGAACGTTTAACTTCAAGCATGTTAATTAGTGTTCCTTTCCCTTGGACTTCTGGTTTCTCTTCAGTTACCTCTAACGTAGGTAGCTTAAAGAACTCAGGTTTCAACGCAAACATCAATTATGATTTCATCAAAAAGAGAACATCATTCTTGAATGCATATGTGAACATTGGTTATGTAGAACAAAAAATTACAGAATTATTCCAAGGCAAACAGTACTGGATCATTCCTAACACGGGTGTTTGTTGGGCTGTGGGTCAACCAGTATCTTATTTCTACCCAATCTGGGCGGGTGTAAATCCAGCTAACGGAGACGCTACTTGGTACACTCCAAATGCAGATCCTAATAAAATTGTTGAAACAACAAAATCTGCTACAACAAATGCATTTAACACTGCAGGTTTACAACAAAATACAGGTATCAAAAGATATGCGCCGTTTAATGGTGGTTTTGGATTTAGCGCTGGTGTAAGAGAGTTTTCTGTAAGTGCAGATTTCTCTTTCTCTAAAGGCAAATACATGATCAACAACGACCGTTATTTCTTTGAAAATCCAAACCAATTTACTGGATTTAACCAATCTAATACAGTACTTAATTACTGGAAACAACCAGGTGATAAAGCTGTATTCCCAAGATATGGTGTTCAGTTTACGCAGTTTGATACAAGGTTAATTGAAGACGCTTCATTTATACGTTTAAAAGCGTTAACATTTGCTTACGATTTTTCAAAAACATTGTTGAACAAGCAAAAAGTATTGACTGGAGCTAAGTTCTATGTTACTATGCGTAACATCTGGACACTTACCAATTATTCTGGTCCTGATCCTGAGGTTGATACCAACGTAACATTAGGTGCGAACCCTAACACAAGTCAAGTTGCTGTTGGATTAAACCTTTCGTTCTAAGCTTTACATAACCAGTTAAATGAAAATGAAAATGAAAAAATTATTAATAAAAAACATGGTCGCTTTTGCAGCAATCCTTACTTTAGGATCTTGCGAAAAAAGACTTGACCTTTATCCGTACAACAGTATTGAGTTGTCTCAATCATTTAAAACGGTAAAAGATGCTGCAACATGGAACACAGGTTTGTACGCAGATTTTCGTGGTAGAGTGTATGGTTCTTATAACATCTCTCAAGATGTGCAAGCAGATCAATTAAACGCTACCTTAGATTTTG
>JAOASV010000271.1 GCA_030158535.1 Sediminibacterium sp. | reverse complement strand
AAAAATAAATTTCAATGCTTCATCAGTTTAAAAATATAAACACCATTGTGCTTGATGTGGATGGTGTTTTAACCGACGGCACATTACTTGTGATGCCAGGCGGACTGATGGTAAGACGCATGAATATAAAAGACGGTTATGCTATACAACTGGCCGTAAAAAAAGGATATCATGTTGCCGTTATTTCGGGAGGTGATTCTCCGGAAGTAAAAGATAGACTCCAAAAATTAGGCGTTACAGATGTGTTCATGAAAGTGCATGATAAATTATCAGTGCTACATGAATATTTACTACTCAATGGTTTAGATGCAGCCAACACCGCTTACATGGGTGATGATATGCCAGACTATGACGTCATGAAAGTAGTAGGTATGGCTACTTGTCCCGCAGATGCTGCAACAGAAATTAAAGAGCTATCAGGTTATGTATCACCGCTTAATGGTGGAGCAGGTTGTGTGCGTGATTTGATTGAAAAAATTATGCGCGTTAGAGGCGATTGGAGTGAAGACACAACCGTAAGGTCTCAATAAATTATGAATATCCCAACCATCATTGCATGAAAAAAATAGCAGCATTTCTGACGCTTATTCGTGCAAGTAATTTAGTTTTTATTGTACTCACTCAGTTTTTGTTTGAGTTTTGTATTTACCAAAGAATTTACGGGCCATCTACACCAGCACAACTGCAACAGTTTTGGTTGATTGTACTTGCTTCTGTACTCATTGCTGCTGCTGGTAATAGTATCAACGATTATTTTGATTTAAATATTGATCAAATTAACAAGCCTACTAAAGTGGTGGTGAATGTAGCCATCAGTAGACGCTGGGTTATATTTTTTCATTTGGTATTAAGTATGTTGGGTTTGTTTTTTACAGCGTATGCACTTCCTATTCAGTCATATTGGTATTTGGTTTTTGCCAACATGATGTGTATTGTTTTATTGTGGGTGTATTCTACAAACTTTAAAAAACAATTACTTATTGGCAATGTGCTTATTTCTTTATTAACAGCTTGGGTGCTGCTTATTTTGTTTTTTTCAAAAGCGCCACTTCAAATAAATAATCTTTTAGAATCGGGAGATAAAGAAATTCGTTTTTTTAGACTCACTGTTTTATATGCCTCTTTTGCATTTATTATTTCACTCATTAGAGAGGTTATTAAAGATGTGGAAGACAGGGTAGGTGATGCAAAATATGGTTGCCGAACCATCCCTATTGTATGGGGGTTAACGGCTACCAAAGTATTTGTGGCTGTATGGCTGGTGGTGTTAATTGCTGTGCTTATTATTTTGCAGTTTTATGTGCTACCAATGGGATGGTGGGAAAGTATTCTTTATTGTGTAGTAGCTATTATTGCACCACTTATATGGGTGTTTGTTAAATTGTTGTCTGCACAATCTGAAAAAGATTTTGGTAAACTTAGTACGGTTATAAAAATTGTGATGCTTACGGGCATTGTATCCATGGTATTTTTCAGGTATTATTTGTAATAGACATGAATAAAAAAATCATACTCGCATCTGGTTCTCCACGCCGTAAAACTTTACTAGAGTGGGCAGAAGTGTCTTTTGAAGTGATGGTAAAACCTACCGACGAAACGTATCCAGAAGATCTTGCTGTAGAAGAAGTGCCCGTGCATATTGCGCGTCAAAAAGCGCTTGGGGTAGCAGCGGATTTATCGAATAACGAACTTGTTATTGCAGCCGATACCGTTGTTGTTTTAGGAAATGAAATTATAGGTAAGCCTACAAGTAGAGAAGATGCTATTTTAATTTTATCCAAGCTAGCCGGAAAAACACACCGGGTAATTACGGGTGTTGTGCTTTTAGAAGGTACTAAAGAAACTGCCTTTGCAGATAGTACGACGGTTCATTTTCATCCACTCACACCGGAGCAAATTGCTTTTTATGTAGACAAGTACAAGCCCTACGACAAAGCGGGTGCCTATGCCATTCAGGAATGGATTGGTGTTGTGGGCATCAAATCGGTGGAAGGTGATTTTTACAATGTGATGGGCCTTCCGGTAAGCAGGGTTATGCAGGCGCTACAAGCAATGTTGTAGCAAGTTTGTTTTTTGATCATCTATTTGGGAAGTTTTATTCCGTTATAACCGCCGTATTTTACGCAGGCCAATTAAAACTTAAATCTAGTTCTACGTCTGGGTGCAGGGTCCTTTCTACAGGGCAGGTTCTTGCTACTTTCTCCAAAATCTCTTTTGTTTTTTCGTCTACCTGTAAGCTTTCCGGAAATTTAATATGCACCATTATTTTGCCTATTCGGCGCGGGTCGCTCACCATAATTTTGGTAGCATCTGCGGTGGTGCCATCCAGTGCAATGCCCATGCTTTGTGCTTTAATGCCCATGGTGGTTACCATGCAGGTAGCAAGTGCCGTGGCCACTAAATCGGTGGGAGAAAACCTTTCGCCATTGCCCTGATTGTCTGTAGGGGCGTCTGTTTCGATGGTGGTGCCGCTTTGTAGGTGTGTAGCCTCGGTTCTTAACTTAGTTTTATAAATAATTTGTGCAGTCATTGGTTCAATTTTGCCTTAAATTTACAAGGAACTAATCAAACGAGCGTGAAGAAAATAGTAAATATCGCTAACACCCTTCAAAAAATGGGCGCAGTGCTTCTTGCATGCGTGCTTTTTGTAAGCACAGGTATAGCACAGCAGCGAAAATTATCACCAGCACAGGAAGAAAAATTGCGTTTAAAAAATGAACGTCGTGAAAAAATAAATCAACTCATTAAGCAAGAAGAAGAGGGCGCTTTAATATATCAAAAACAAATTGCACAAGGCATCCATTTTAATACCGATGGTTGGAGTGTTTTTTATGAAAAAGGAAAATATAAATCAATCACAAAAACAAATTTGTGGTGGATCGAAATAGGGGAGCATAAGCATCCAAAAGAAGAAAGAACGCCAACAGCAAGTTCGGCTCAAGGATTTATTATTTTGTCCAACTATGTATACGGCAAACAAAATAATTTGTATGACGTAAAGTTTGGGATTGGGCAACAAAAATTAATTGGTGGAAAAGGGAATAAAAACGGCGTAGCCGTTTCTGCTATTTATGGAGGCGGTATTAGCGCCGGTTTATTAAAGCCATACTATTTACAAATCCAAAATCCTACAACACAGCGCCAAGAAGAAATTAAATACGATAATAACGATCAACTTTTTTTAGACCCTACCATTGTTTTGGGTAAGGGGTCTTTTAGTAAAGGGTTTAATGAAATGCAGTTTGTGCCGGGAGCTCACGTAAAGGGAGCCCTTCGTTTTGACTATGGCCGCTACAATGAAGTGGTATCTGCACTTGAGGTGGGTTTAAAAGCCACTTATTTTTCTAAAAAGATGCCTATAATGCTCTTAAACACCGAAAAAAGCCTCTTTTTTAACGCCTATATTTCTGTCACATTTGGTAAGCGAAAGTGACCTATTTTTGCATACCAAGCAATCATTTAGAATTTCTATTTCATGCAAGAATTACCAGTTGTTCCAAAGATAGACCCAACAACATCCAAAATACAAAAGCCCAATTGGTTGCGTGTAAAACTGCCCATTGGCGAAAGTTACAAGCACGTTAGAGGGCTTGTTGATACCCATAAACTCCATACCATTTGTGAAAGTGGTAATTGTCCAAATATGGGCGAGTGCTGGGGTGAGGGAACGGCAACATTTATGATACTTGGTAATGTGTGTACCCGTAGCTGCGGATTTTGCGCGGTGGCCACCGGGCGTCCAGCTCCCGTAGATTTTGATGAACCTCAGCGCGTGGCAGAAGCCATTCATTTAATGAAAGTGAAACATGCAGTCATAACCAGTGTGGATAGAGATGAATTAAAAGATGGTGGATCTACCATCTGGTATAATACCATTAAAGCCGTTAAAGCTTTAACCCCCGACACAACACTTGAAACTTTGATACCTGATTTTAAAGGTATTCCAGATCAAATACAACGCCTGATTGATGCTGCTCCCGAAGTGATCAGCCACAATATGGAAACCGTAGAAAGATTAACACGTCAAGTGCGTGTGCAAGCAAAGTATCATCGATCACTTGGTGTACTCGAAACCTTAAAGAAAGGTGGTATGCGCACCAAAACAGGTATGATGCTTGGTCTTGGAGAAACCAAAGAGGAAGTGGTACAATCCATGAAAGATTTGGTGAATGTTGGTTGCGATGTATTAACCCTCGGCCAATATTTACAGCCTACAAAAAAACATTTAGCTGTTCAACGTTTTGTACACCCTGATGAGTTTGCCGAACTACGTGAAATTGGTTATCAAATTGGTTTTGATTATGTAGAAAGTGGTCCACTTGTACGATCATCATATCATAGTGAAAAGCACGTGATAAAAGGATGGGGTAAAGAAAAATGGCTATCTGAAAAAAGCTTATGAAAAATATAGTATACGCGCTGGTACTCACACTATTTACAACCGCTGTTGTAGCTCAAGTTAATTGGAAAAATGTGGATGCCGAATTTGGTCCTTTGCCAGGATCAATGCACGTATACAAGACCACCGATGCCATTGATGGTAAACTAAATATTGCTTATTATATCAGCTATGATTTAAAAGATAAAACGCATGCTTTATCTACTGCTGTTGGTAATGGTAAGCGTTATACGCCTCAAAAATTTTATGATTCTATAGCTGGTAAGCCACTCGTTGTAATGAATGCAACCTTCTTTGAATTTGCACACAATTCAAATTTAAATTTGGTGGTAGACAATGGTGATATCAAATCCTATCATTTACATTCACTTCCTGGTAAAGGAAAAGACACCCTAACTTATAGGCATGTATATGGAGCCGCACTCGGTATTTCTAAATCTAATAAGCCAGATGTAGCGTGGGTTTATACCGATTCCGCAGATGCCAATGTATACGCATCTCAAACGGTTATTCCCATGTTTAAAGATTCGGTTGCCGATGTGCCTGCAAGCGTGATGCTTTCTAAAGGAAATTTTAAAAAATGGAAAGTAAAAACAGCAATAGGAGGTGGCCCTGTTTTATTGCAAGACGGTGCTATTAAAATTACCAACAATGAAGAATTAAAATTTGCTGGCAAAGCCATTTCAGATAAACATCCACGAACAGCAGTTGGTTATACGGCTAATAATGAACTTATCTTATTTGTTTGTGAAGGACGCTTTCCGGGAAGAGCGGATGGATTAACACTTCCTCAAATGGCAGGCCTTATGCAGCAAATAGGTTGTGTAGAAGCGATCAATTTAGATGGAGGCGGTAGTAGTTGCTTACTTGTTAATGGTAAAGAAACCATTAAGCCTTCTGATAAAGAAGGGCAACGTCCGGTTCCAGCCGTATTTATGATTCGCTAATTTATTTTCCAGCAACATTTACTTTAGATCCCAAGCAAGAGCCGATGCGCCTAATATAGCAGCATCCGATTCTTTTAAATGACTCACTAAAATTTTCACTTTATTTTGAAAAATTTGAATGAGGTTGGCTTCCATGCTTTCTCTGGTTGGCTTTAAAATTAAATCGCCAGCCTTTGTTAAACCACCAAATAAGATGATGGCTTCAGGGCTTGAAAACATTACAAAGTTAGCAAGTGCAGCTCCTAATATAGTGCCCGTAGATTCAAAAATTTGTTTTGCTACAGCATCGCCTGCAATAGCGGCTTCATATACTTTTTTAGAATCTATTTGATCGGAGGGTACTGATCTTAAAGAACTAGGTTCGGTACTTTTTTCTAAAATTTCAAGTGTGGTTAAGCGAACACCCGTTGCGGATGCATAGGATTCTAAAGAACCTCTTTTGCCTGTGCCTTCATGTAGTCTACCATTTGGAATGATGGTTGTATGGCCTAATTCACCAGCAAAACCGTCGTGACCATACACGAGTTTACCATTTGCAACAATACCACTTCCTACGCCAGTGCCAAGGGTAATCATGATAAAATCTTTCATGCCCTGTGCAGCGCCATACATCATTTCACCAATTGCTGCCGCGTT
>JAOASV010000270.1 GCA_030158535.1 Sediminibacterium sp. | reverse complement strand
ATACTAAATGTAATAATGGGCACGAGTAAAAATAAGAGCGCAAAACTAATGCCGCCTAGTATGCCAAGGTCGGCAAACATTTCAAAAAAATCGTTGTGGGCGTGGTAGGGTACAAATAGTTCTGTGGTATGAAATATTTCGTACGGAATAGACGCTAGTTTCCAGTTACCATAACCACACCCAATAAATGGATGATGGATAGAATAGTCGATGGCGTTTTTCCATAACCGCAAACGGCTGTTTTCTTCACTGGCAACTGTAATGTCACCAATTCTTTTGGTAACGGTACCGTAACCGCCCTGGCTATCTTGCATTTGAACGGCTGTGCCTAAAAACATATTGGCAATAAAGTATCCAATGATTACTGGAATAATTAAATAGGCTATTTGTATGCCTATTGCCTTTTTGTTTTGCTTGCTTTTAAAGTAAATGGTGGTGGCAATAAAAATGATGGTAATAATAAGAAGCCCCACATAGGTAGACCTGGTATTTAATATAAGTAGCCCTGTAACGCCCATTACAAGTACAAAAGCTGCCAGTAGTTTTCCTAATAGTTTACTATTAATAATCAGCCAAAGTACAAAGGGGAATTTAATGAGCAGGGCTGCTGCCATTACGTTTTTATTACCGTGGTTACCTCTTAATGCTAAAATGTTTTCATCGAGGCTCATGGTGGTGAGGTTGCCCGAAAATGTTTTTAATAAAACAAGCGAATCATAGAGTAAAACAAAAGCCATGATCACCGAAATGCCCGTTAATAAGGCAGGGAGTGGTTGCTTGTAAAATAAAATAGAGAGTACGATAAAAACTAAAAAAGTAGTAATGAGTCTTGCGCCAGTAACGAGTGTTTCGGTGGGGTTAATGGCATAAAAATAGGAGAGTGACGCCCAGGCCACCAAAAAACTAAATACCAGGGTAAACTTGTATTTGAAAATGCCTTGTATTGCAGGCGCGCAATACTGACGGTGCATGAATATAAATAGGATACCCAGTGCATCAATAATGCCTGTATAAAGCCATTGCGGCCCCATAACGTCGGCGGCGTCTAAATCTGGAATAAAGTGTACGAGTAAATATAGCCCCGCAAATAGGGTTGGCATAATGGGCGTTTGTACTTTGGTATTCATATGTACAAATATCTATATAAAATTGTTAGGTTTTACTGTTTTAAAACTCAATTTGCACCAGGCACCAATTGGCAATATTGTTGGCCTGTGCTACAGGGATGTATGGGAGTTTTACAACGTCTTCTCCAGCCGAATGTAGTACCAGCGTGCATAAATTATGTGACCTTAAAAAAGGGCTTGTTTTAATTTCTACCTGCTGTACGTTTTTAAAATTTAGAATGGTTTGTTCACGCCCCCAAACGCCTTTACAAATTTGAATACTGTTTTGATGAAACCAAAATGTATAGT
>JAOASV010000269.1 GCA_030158535.1 Sediminibacterium sp. | reverse complement strand
ATAAGGACCAGACAAATGCCAAAGAATTAGACTTACAAAAAGCAATACAATTAGACCCATCTGCTTGGAGATATCAAAAACTACTCGTTCAACATTACCTACAAATAAAAAATTATGATAAAGCACTTGTGGTAGCAGAAAGTTTTAAAAAACAAAGCTCCAACGAAAGTTTTATCATGGATATGCTTTTAGCTAAAACGCTACTCCTCAATAAAAAATTCAAAGAATGTGATAAGTTACTTTCAAGCATGGATGTTATTCCATTTGAAGGATCAACCGACGGAAGGGCTTTATATTGGGAGGCAAAAATGATGCAAGCTGTTGCTGCATTAAAAAATAAAAACTATAGAACTGCAATTCAATTTATACAAGAAGCGCAAGAATGGCCAGAAAATTTAGGTGCAGGTAAACCTTATGAGTCTGATATTGACAGTAGGTTAGAACAGTACTTACAATATGCTTGTTTGAAACAACTAAACAAATTAGATAGCGCGCAAATATTACTTAAAAAAATTACTGCATTTAAACCAGGTATTTACAACACCATTAGAAATTTTCAGGCAGCCAATAATTTAATTACCAAGTGGGCTTACAATGAGCTACATGAAAGCTTTGATTGGAATGCATGGATGCAAACTCAAATCAATAAATACCCACAATTCAAAGAAACGTTTAACTGGGTATTAAGCAAAGCAAATAATAACAATGATAGTAACCTAGCATCTGAAGATCCTTGGATGCGCGTTATTGATGAGAGTATAGAAGTATTACAACTCAATAATCATGATGCATATATTTTTATCCAAAAACCAGAAAGAAGAAATGATCAAACAAAATGGGAACTAGTATGGGAAGATAATTTTAATACGGGATATTTAGACACTACTTACTGGAGTAAAATTGGTTTATTTTCTACCCCTAAATGGAAAATGCCTAAAGAAAAATGGAGAGACAATACAGGCTGCTTTAGATACATCACCGATACAGATGATAGGGTTGTACAATTTGATAATGAAAATATTATTTTAAGAGGCATTGTAAATAATGATACCATAAACGGAGATCCACGGCCTCTATTAACAGGAGGCATTTATAGTTACAATAAATTTGCTTTTCAATATGGACGTATAGAAGTGCGTGCTAAATTAGATGCTGCCCATGGAGCTTGGCCTGCCATTTGGATGCTTTCTGAAAAAGATGTTTATCCAAATCAAAACAATGGTGAAATGGATATTATGGAAAGGCTCAATCATGATGGTTTTGCTTATCAAACAACACACAATCATGCTACCATAACATTAAAACAGGAAACGCCTAAAAAATATAACACCGGAAAAATTGACCCAAGCGGTTACAACACATACAGCGTAAGTTGGTACCCCGATAAATTAGTGTATGCTATTAATGGTATTGAAAC
>JAOASV010000268.1 GCA_030158535.1 Sediminibacterium sp. | reverse complement strand
CTGTAATTACAGCATCTGTTACTTCATGGCCTAAATAATCTTCGGCGGTTTTTTTCATTTTTTGTAACACCATCGCAGAAATTTCCTGTGGTGTATACATACGATCATCTATCGCTACACGAACGGTGTTGTTATCACCCTTTGCAACGTTATAACTCCAATGACTAATTTCTTCGGTTACTTCATCAAAACGACGACCCATAAAACGCTTAACGCTGGTAATGGTGTTTTGAGGATTTGTGATGGCCTGACGCTTAGCAGGATCTCCTACTTTACGCTCGCCATTTTTTAAAAAGGCAACTACAGAAGGCGTTGTTCTACGTCCTTCATCATTTGCAATTACAACTGGTTCATTACCTTCCATTACGGCTACACAACTGTTTGTGGTACCGAGGTCAATGCCTATTATTTTTCCCATATAAATTGAATTTCAGATTAATAATCAGGGGTATACAACCAATCTTTATGCCATCTAGCCAAAAAGTGCAAAAATGTCAGCCTTTTTTAGCCAAAATAGGTAGTTTTAAGCATGAGAAGCTTTGTTTTACTCCTCTTGGCTATTATGGCCACCACCCTAAATGTCAGGCTTGAAGCCCAAAAAGCAACCATTCCGTCAGTTGGGATGCACATTAAAAAGACCATTTTGGTGGCCCCCGGTCATTATGCCCTTCCTACACCAGACACCAATACCATACAAAAACAGGGCGGTGTCATTATTATAGAGGGCAAAAACATAGTACTAGATTTAGCGGGCGTGGTAATTGATGGAGCCGGAAATATCCCCTCTTTTGCGCCCAACCAGTTTACAGGTATTGCCATCGAAATTAAACCAGGGTCTAGCCATATTACCATCAAAAACGCCACTATAAAAGGCTATAAAATTGGCATTAAAGCAGATAGTGTGGAAGCGCTGACCATCGACAATTGTGATCTTAGTTATAATTATAGAGACACCCTAAAAAGTAATTTCGAAAAAGAAAATGAAGACGACTGGATGAGTTTTCACCAAAACGAACAGGACGAATGGATGCGTTATGGTGCGGGTATTTATATTAAAAACTGCAAGGGCGCTACCATTACAAATAATACCATTACAAACGGACAGTGTGGACTCATGCTTACCAGTTGCATAGATGCGCTAGTTACGGATAATAATTTTTCGTTTAACTCCGGCATTGGCATTGGACTTTATAAAAGCTCCTATAATAATATCAACCACAATCAGCTAGATTTTAATGTGCGCGGGTATCATTATAAAAAATACAGAAGAGGGCAAGACAGCGCTGCGATACTCGTGTTTGAACAGTGCAACCATAATATTTTTGCTTTTAATTCAGCTACACACTCGGGCGATGGATTTTTTTTATGGGCTGGCCAAACCACTATGGATACTGGGCTTGGTGGTTGTAACGATAATTT
>JAOASV010000267.1:3033-6064 GCA_030158535.1 Sediminibacterium sp. | reverse complement strand
CATTACCACCACCTGCGCGCATGGCGTCACGCATTCTGCGCTGTGCTGCGGTATCGGTTGGAGCCGCTGCACTCCTTGGTGCTGCCGGTTTTGCGGCCGCCATAGTAGCTAGTTCTTCGTCTGTATATCTTTTAGCATCAGCCGTAAAACTATGCTTATATATATTTTGCTGATCGAGTATAATTATTTTTCCTTTGAGTTGTCCGCGGAATGCATCAAGTGCAGCAGAGTCTTTTGCATCTACTAAAAGTAGGGTTGCTTTTTTTAATCCTTTGGTGCCAGCGGTCCAAGTTTTAGGCCAAGCCATTAATGGTTTATAGTAAGGCGCTGTTACTGCGAAGTACATTTTTTCTAATTCCCATCCTTTACCAAATTCACCCCATGGTTCAATGGTTGCTTTTGCAACACCCCAATTTGTTAATGTTTCTTTTGCGTAATTAGCAGCTCTACTAAAGCCTGCCGAATTGGTTAAGCGACTACCACTTTTGTCGGTTAAATTAAAAGCGATATCCATCACTTTAGAATGCTCTAAGCCTTCTTTTCTAATTTTTTGCATCATGGCCTGGTCTACATTTTCCTGTGCTATACTAGACACCGGAAAAGCCAAGGCAACAAGGCAGCCTAGCTGAATAAGTTGTTTGTTCATGTCTTTTGATTAAAGGTTTGCAAATAAACTAGTTTCAATATAAGCAATCTTACGCTATACATTCACTTCTCTATTTGAGCGGTTAAAACTACCTTTGTGGCATGCGAAAACTAAGCATGGATGAGTTAGGCCGAAAATCCCTAACACAATTTAAGGCTGCACAAAAACAACCCATTGTGGTGATCCTTGATAATATCAGGAGCATGCACAATGTGGGGAGTGTTTTTAGAACTGCTGATGGTTTTTTATTGGAGGGGATTGTGCTTTGTGGATTTACCCCGCAACCACCTCACCGTGATATTCAAAAAACGGCACTAGGCGCTACCGAATCGGTGGATTGGTGGTATGTTCAAAACACACTGGATGCGGTTATGGATTTAAAAAGTAAAGGGTACAAAGTGTATGCCGTAGAACAGGCAGAAGGAAGCATCATGCTTTCTAATTTTAATACAAATTTTACAGAACCTATTGCACTTGTTTTTGGTAATGAAGTGGAAGGGGTTGCATCAGAAGTAATTGCTGCATCAGATGGTTGTATAGAAATTCCGCAAGAAGGCATGAAGCACTCTTTTAATATTTCTGTGGCAGCAGGTATTGTGCTTTGGGAAATGGTAAGAACAAATCAGTCAAATGGTTGAAATTAAAATCTAACAAAGATTTATCCGATGGTTAAAAAATATTTAAGTCTTGTAAAATTCTCGCATACCATTTTTGCTTTGCCTTTTGCATTCATTGGTTTTTTTATGGGTGTGTTTGAGGTTTCTCTTGCAAAGGCGCAACCCATGGTAGATGTGATGATGCAAAAACAAATGCTGCAATTATTTTTATTGGTGCTTTTGTGTATGGTAACTGCCCGCAGTGCTGCGATGGCTTTTAACAGATACCTCGATCGTAGTTTTGATGCTAAAAATCCGCGCACGGCCATTAGAGAAATACCCAGTGGTGTAATTGCTGCATCAAGTGCACTTCGTTTTGTTATTTTAAATGCGGTAATTTTTATGGCCGCTACTTATTTTATCAATCCTATTTGTTTTTATTTATCGCCAGTGGCGCTCTTAGTTATTTTATTTTACAGTTACACCAAACGCTTTACAGCTCTATGCCATATGGTGCTTGGTCTTGGTTTATCGTTAGCGCCTATTGGCGCCTATTTAGCGGTTACAGGATCTTTTGCAGTGCTGCCTGTTTTATTTTCTTGTGTTGTTATTTGTTGGGTGAGTGGTTTTGATATTATATACGCCATGCAGGACGTTGATTTTGATGCGTCTCAAAATTTACATTCTATTCCTACATATTTAGGTAAAGTAAATGCACTTCGATTATCAGTACTATTACATGTGGTAGCTGCGGTGCTAGTTATTATAGCTGGCTTGCAAGCAGGCTATGGCTATTTTTACTGGGAGGGTGCACTTGTATTTATTGGGATGCTCTATTACCAGCATTCTATAGTATCGCCTACCAATTTATCTAAAGTAAATATTGCCTTTATGACAGCCAATGGTATTGCAAGTGTTATATTTGGAGTACATGTGCTGGTAGCATTATTTTTAAAATAAAATTGATTACTCCTTTGGCTAGAATACTTTGCATCGATTACGGCGGAAAAAGAACGGGCCTCGCCGTTACCGATCCACTGCAAATTATTGCAACGGGTTTAACAACCGTTGACACCAAAGATTTACACGCTTTTATAAAAAACTATTTACTTACAGAGGCCATCGAACTTATTTTAATTGGTGCGCCTTTAAGTTTAGACAATACACCTACCCATGCAACGCCACTTGTTAAGGCGGCTATTGGTCAGCTCAAAAGAACTTTTCCTGCTATTCCCATACAAACCGTAGATGAGCGTTATACCTCTAAAATGGCAGTTAGGGCCATGGTTGATATGGGGATGAAAAAAAAGGACCGCCAAAATAAAAAAATGGTGGATGAAATAGCCGCTACCATTATGTTACAGGAATATTTAGCAAACCGTTAAGGTCTATTTTTGTTGATTGGCATAATTGGGGGTATTTTTGCACCTTAATAGCCATTATTCAACAACTCAATTCTCATGATTCTTCCAATTGTAGCCTATGGGGCCCAAATTTTAAGAAAAGTTAGTGCTTCAATAGACGCTTCTTATCCGTCGCTTCCTAAATTATTGGAAGATATGTGGGAGACTATGTACTCAAGTAATGGGGTAGGGCTTGCCGCGCCTCAAATCAATAAAGACATCCGGTTGTTTGTAATTGATAGTGCTCAAATTTTTGAAAGTTTGGAGCCGCACGAAATTGGTAAATACCCGGATGCGCCTGGTGTTAAAAAAGTTTTTATCAATGCAAAAATTGTTGATTTGGCTGGTGAAGTACTAACACTAACTCTTGCTGATGGAAAAATTAT
>JAOASV010000267.1:0-3023 GCA_030158535.1 Sediminibacterium sp. | reverse complement strand
CCAAATATTAGAGAAGACGTGTCAAGACATGAAACAGTTACACTAGAGTACCAAGACGAAAATTTTAAAACCCATACTGAAACATTCAATGGCATTACAGCCCGTGTTATTTTGCACGAGTATGATCATATTGAGGGTAAATTATTTATCGATTATTTAAAGCCACTGCGTAAAAAATTATTACAAGGCAAACTCAATGACATTAGTAAAGGCAAGGCCCGTATCGATTACAAAATGATTTTTATTAAATGATAAAATATACTTGGTTATTGCTGATGTTTATGAGTGGGTCTTTATTTGCACAAGACACCACCATTGCCATCGACAACCAAGCCTTTACTTTATCTGAAGTAGTAGTCCGAAATAATTTTGATTACAAACAGGTGCTCGAAACCATCAAGCAAGACACTACTTTTTACAAGGCATTCAGAAACCTACGCATCATTGGATTTTCTTCTTATAATAGTATTCAAATGCTGGGTAAAGATGGCGGCATAAAAGCTTCATTAACCAGCAAAACACGTCAAAACCATATTGGCAATTGCCGAACCATGGATGTGTTGGAAGAGCAAACGACCGGCGATTTTTATTCAGGTGCTGGCAAATACAATTACTTAACGCCAGAACTATACGCTGGTTTATTTTTTACCAAGGGACAAATTTGTGGCGAAAATAATATTGTAAAAGGGCGCAATTTATTAACCAGTAATAAGTCTGGTATCGAAAAGCACAAAGACCAATTAAAAATGCTTTTTTTTAATCCAGGTAAAAAAATACCGGGTATCCCGTTTATAGGAGACAAGCTGGATTTATATGACGAAGCTGCCCACAAACTATATGATTACCGCCTAGATGTGGTGGATTATAAAGGAACCCTTTGTTATTTATTTTCTATCAAGCCAAAAGAAGATCTTGGTTTTTTTAAGAGCGACAGGGTGGTGGTAGATCAAATGAATACCTGGTTTGATCTAAAAACCCTAGAAGTACTAGGCCGTAATTACGCCTTAAGTTATAAAGCAGGTGTATACGACTTTGATGTGGCTATGGAAGTAGAAATGACCAAATTTAAAGGTCTTACAGTGCCTAAAACACTGCGTTATAAAGGTAACTGGGACGTTGTATTTAAAAAGAGGGAACGGGCAATATTTACCGCCACATTATTTGATTACAATTAGGCGCACCAAATATACCTACGCCAAAAACTGGTCGTGGATATAATCTACCACATCAATAAAGCTTTCGTTTTTCTGATAAACAGCCAGTTGCCTGTCAGCCCCTGTTCCAGCCTTAAATAAGGCGTCAATATTTGAAAGGATATCTCTGCTGCCTAAGTCGTTTAAAGTGTCGTCTACAAAGTCTAGAAGCTCAAAAATGAGTGCTTTGGTTTCCACTTCTGTTTCTTTACCAAAATCAATGAGTGTTCCTTCAATTCCGTACCTACTTGCTCTCCATTTGTTTTCATTAATAAGTGAGCGTTGATAATTGATGAAGTTTAAATTCTGATGCCTAAGCTTATATATTTTCGCACAAATGGCCTGAAACAAAGCAGCAATAACCGTGGTTTCTTTAACGGTTAATGGCACATCACAAATTCTAAATTCGACGGTATTAAAAATGGGGTGCACCCTTACATCCCACCATATTTTTTTTGCATTGTCTATGCAATTGGTTTTGATGAGTAGGTTTACATAATTCTCATAATCCTCGATCGTTTCAAAATAATCCGGGATACCTGTTCTTGGAAATTTATCAAACACTTTGGTTCGGTAAGACTTGTATCCAGTAATTCTTCCTTCCCAAAAAGGAGAGTTGGTACTAAGTGCATAAACGTGGGGTAAAAAATACCTAGCCGTATTGGCAATATGCATCGCCATTTTTCGGTCCTGCATACCTACGTGTACGTGTAATCCAAAAATTAAATTACTACGGGCGGCATCCTGTAATTCATTGACAATTTGATTGTACCTAACGTGGTCGGTAATGAGTTGATGCTGCCAGTGGCTAAACGGATGTGTACCTGATGCGCCTACCCATAAATTTAAATCCCCAGCAATGCTTGAAACAATGTTCCTTAATTCTGTTACCTCTTTATGTGCTTCTTCAATATTGCTACAAATATCAGTGCCTACTTCAACAACGGCTTGGTGCATTTCTGCTTTAACCTTGTCTTGTAAAGTTTTTTGCCCTTCAATAACAATTTGCTGTTCGTGGCTAGTAAGCTCTCTAGTTACAGGGTCAATAACCATGTACTCTTCTTCCACGCCAATAGTAAATTGAGTAGGGGTATGCATAAGGTTTTATAGATTAATATGAATGGGTCTTAAAAGTACCTCGTTTTTCTTACATAAAAAAAGGCCGAATCAATTAAGATTCGGCCTTTTTAAGATATTGGTATTTAAGAATACTAGAAGTTAAATCGTAAACCAATTTGACTGATCCATCTTGCAGCGTAAGCAGCATTTGTAGTGGTGCTCACGTTCCATGGAGTTCTGATAGTTGGGTTAAATCTGAAGTTAACAGGTGTTAAATCTGTTGCACTTGCATAACCTCCAAAAGTAAGAAGCGTGAAGCTGTCATTTCCTTGGAAGTAGTTTCTACCCCATGTTCTATTGATCATGTTACCAAAGTTAAACACGTCATATGTTAACTGAAATTGGTAACGCTTAGCACCTACTTTAATATTAAAGTCTTGTGCAATTTTTAAGTCAATAATGTTAGTGAACGGTGTACGAGAACCATTTCTTTCAGCAAATTTACCACGGTTGTTTCTGAGGTAAGGATTAGACTGAATAAATGCTTCAAACGCGTCTTTTTGTTGTTGAGCAGAATATGTCACACCAGAAACAGTGTTTGTAGCAAAAGACATAGCAGCTAATTGCGCTTGAGTAGGGATGAAAAGTAAATCGTTGGTTTCACCAGCGTTTACATCTCTTACCGGGCTACCAGCATATGTAAAGCTAATTGGAGAACCTGATTGACCTGTATAAGCAAGTGTAATAGTTGTCGCTAAAGTTTTCTTAGCA
>JAOASV010000266.1 GCA_030158535.1 Sediminibacterium sp. | reverse complement strand
AATGCTGGTGGTTTTGAGATGGGCGTGCAGTTACGAATGGGAAAGTAACATAGCATAACTTATTGATTATCATTTGTAACTCATTGATTGTTACAAATTTTGACTCTATTATGTCATAATAATAAAACAAAGATGTCCGTTCTCGAGGATATTTACATTTTATGTAATACCATCCACCAAGCGTATTTCTTTTTATGAGTTTTTCCCCCTATTTGTACTTCTCATTTGTATTTATAACCATTTTTTCAATTCTGGAGGTTACCAAAAATTTTAAGCATTCTGTATTGCTTAAAGTTCAATTTATTGGGCTCCTGATGTTTGCAAGTATTGTAAATCTCTTATTATTTATAGGGCATTTATCAGAGTTAGAATTATCTATTGTTAGGCTACTCATTGATATCATGCCTATGTTTGTGCTAAACATTGCACTCATCTTATATGCCTATAAAATACCAACCTGGGTTTTTATTGGAGAAGGTCTAACTGTTGTTGTAGGATCAGTACTAGTATCTATATACGCTACACCCAACACCAATTATTTCTTACATACCGATGCTTTTCAGTTTTACGCGGTTGCATCAACCACTAATTTGTATTTAAAAATATTTCGAATTATACTACTAGCCGCTTATTTTTTATTTTTTTGTGGCTTTATTATTAAGACAAGTTTTTTCGAAAAACAAAAGAATCAATTTTATAAGCCACTGCGTTTTTGGACCACACTCATGATATTCGGTTTCCTACTGTATATTTTTGAAAATACACTCCCTATTCATGAGTACACCAAAGGGGTCTATTCGACGCATACCCTTCCTGTATTTTTAGTTTTAGGCGTTCTTTATAGACCTCATAGTATCAATGCGCCATGGTATCATTACGATTTAAGTGATGTTAACAAGGTTGAAATCTCAAAAGACAGTTTTGAAGTGGCGTTTTATACGTCTCACTTTTATTTAAAAGAAAAAGCTAGTATCGAAAATTTGTCAGTTGATTTAGACTCAAACAAAATCATTGTCACCGCTTTTATTAAAAAGAATACAGGCCTTGGTTTTGCCGATTTGATCAACAAAAGTAGGGTTGATTATTTAGTAGAACTATTACGAGATCGAAAGCACCAAGAATATACCATTGAGGCGTTGGCAAAAATGTCTGGCTTTGGGTCTAGACAGACCATGTACAAAGCATTTGCTAAATTTAAAAAACAATCACCCACCGAATTTATAGATTCTCTAGATCACTAATTGTTGCGGAAAATATATGAATATTACATGTAATTATAGCTTTGCGACATAGAAAATAATTTAATCTATCATTAAAAAAATATTTTAGCCTCACTTCTTTTGTTTTGCTGCATAGCATCATCTAAAAGTTTCGTGTATGCTAAAACTTTTAATCTTTTCTTTTATCTCCTTTTTCTACATTAATGCTTTTGCCCAAATTGTAATTCCTCCAGCAAGCCCCTTAATTTTAAATACAAGTGGCGGTACTGGAACCGTCTCTAGCTCTTACATTATTGATTGGAGTGTTGGGGAAGCCACCATTATTGATACTTATTTTGCCAGAAACGGTTCTCCAAGTAATCAGGTGGGAGCTTTTTGGAACGTTACTAGTGGCGTTTTACAACCTTTTGATAAATTATATAAGCCAAATAAACCTACTTGGCTTACTAAAGAAGTTATTATATATCCTATACCTGCAGTTGGTATCGTTACCATTAATATTCAAACATTTGCTGTTGGTAAATTAATGTTTCAGCTTGTTACCCAAGAAGGTAAAATTTTAAGCACAACGAGTATAGATAAAATTGGCTATCAACTCATCGAAAAAACAGACTTAACCAGATTAAGCGCCGGCGTCTATTATATTAAGTTGGTACTTGAAAATACAAACGGAGAAAAAATAAAATCAGGCGCATTTAAAATCATAAAAGAAAGACAATGATAAAAAAGTATATTTTAATGCTAGGTATGTTTGTTTTTGTTGCTTCGGCGATAGCACAAATACCGCAACAATTAAATTACCAAGGAATTGCCCGAAATGCAAGTGGGGAGCCTATATCAACGCATTCTATAACAGTACGTTTATCCATTATTGATAGTGCTGCTAATGGTCTATTGACCTATCAAGAAACAAAAACAGTTGCAACTAACTATGTTGGTTTGTTTACGATTGTAATTGGGGCTCCAGGTGGTGTTAATGTTATTGGAACCATTGCTTCCATTAACTGGGCTACAGGAAAAAAGTATATTAAATTAGAAATTGATCCAAACGGTGCAAGCAATTTTACACTTGTAGGCATGAATCAATTACAAAGTGTTCCTTTTGCCTTATCTGCAGAGCCTGTTGGCCCTGCCGCTGGTGATTTAACTGGAAACTATCCTGCACCTTCTATTGCAAATGGTGCAGTTACACTCGCAAAAATGAATCCTTTGGTTGTTACAACAATTAATGGGAAGCTAAGCATTAGTGATACTGCCTCAATGCTTCTGCCTTATGTTAAGGAGTCAACAATAACCAATTTGTTGTCAAATACCGTAAGTCAATCTGATCTTGATTTAAAAGAAAATGCGGCTAACAAATCTGCTACCACAACGCTCGGTACTAGCGATATTTTATTTCCTACGCAAAACGCGGTTAAAACCTATGTAGATGCAGCGGTTGCTTCAACGGCTGTGTCGGACGGTTCTATTACAGATGTAAAAATTGTTAGTGTAAGTGCCACTAAATTAACAGGTGTGGTTCCTGTAGCAAATGGTGGTACTGGTGCAAGTACTATTGCTGGCGCAAAAACCAATTTAGCACTTAACAATGTAGACAATACAACAGATGTAAATAAACCAATAAGCACAGTAACGCAGGCTGCTTTGGATCTAAAAGAAAACAGTACCAATAAATCTGCTACTACTACACTAGGCACAAGTGATGTTTTATTTCCTACGCAAAACGCGGTTAAAACATATGTAGATGCAGCGGTTGCTTCAACGGCTGTGTCGGACGGTTCTATTACAGATGCAAAAATTGTTAGTGTAAGTGCGATTAAATTAACCGGTGTTGTTCCTGTAGCAAATGGTGGTACTGGTGCAAGCACTATTGCTGCTGCTAAAACAAATTTAGCACTCAATAATGTAGACAATACAACAGATGTAAATAAACCAATAAGCATACTTACTCAGGCTGCACTTGATCTAAAAGAAAATGCGGCTAACAAATCTGCTACCACAACGCTCGGTACAAGTGACGTTTTATTTCCTACACAAAATGCGGTTAAAACCTATGTAGATGCAGCTATTGCAACAACAGCTGTAGCAGATGGTTCTATTACAGATGCAAAAATATTAAGTGTAAGTGCGAGTAAATTAACCGGCGTTGTTCCAGTAGCAAATGGTGGTACCGGAGCAAGTACTATCGCTGCTGCTAAAACCAATTTAGCGCTTAACAATGTAGACAACACCACCGATTTAAATAAACCCATTAGCACACTAACACAAGCTGCTTTGGATGTAAAAGAAAATTCGGCTAACAAATCTGCTACCACCACACTCGGTACAAGTGACGTTTTGTTTCCTAGCCAAAACGCGGTTAAAACATATGTAGATGCAGCAGTAGCAGGTGTTACAATAGCAGATGGATCTATTACAGATGTAAAAATTGTAGGTATGGCGGCATCAAAATTAACGGGCATAGTTGCCGTTGCAAATGGAGGCACCGGATCTGGAACGCTCTCTAGTGGATATGTAAAGGCTGGCGCGTCTCAGTTTACAACAACTGCAACCATTCCTATTAATGATGTGGCCGGAGCAATTAAAAAAGTGAATGGTGTTGCTCCAGATGCAAATGGTGATCTAGCATTAACCTTAAGTTTAACGTATACGGGTGTGTATAATGGAGGTGATTTTTCTGCAACGGTGCCAACACCTGCAAATAGTAATATCTATATTGTTTCTTCAGATCCTACAACATCAAATAACGGTAGAACATTTATTTATGATGGTTCTGTGTGGAGAGAAATTACGGCCAATCAAGCATCCACCGATGCGCGTTATTTAAGATTAGATGGCGGGACAGTTGTGGGCAATGTAACCATTGCTGCCACAAAAAAAATAACACTCACCGATCAACCAGCAACAGGAACAGATGCTGCCAATAAAACCTATGTAGATGCTGCAGTAGCTGGAGCAACCATTGCAGATGCTTCTATCACCGATGCTAAAATCGTAAGTGTAAGTGCATCAAAAATTACAGGTGTATTACCTGTAGCAAATGGCGGTACAGGTGGAAGTACCGTAGCTGCTGCTAAAACAAGTTTAGCCCTTAACAATGTTGACAACACTACCGATGTAAATAAACCTATTAGCACACTAACGCAGGCTGCACTTAATAACAAAGAAAATACAGCCAACAAATCTGCAAATACAACACTTGGTAACAGCGATATTTTATTTCCAACGCAAAAAGCAGTTAAAACATATGTAGACGCAGCAATTGCAACCACTGCTATTGCAGATGGTTCTATTACTGACGCAAAAATTGTAAGTGTAAGCGCTTCAAAAATAACAAGCGTTGTTCCAGTAGCAAATGGAGGTACGGGAGCTAGTACAGTATCCGCTGCTAAAACTAATTTAGCACTAAACAACGTAGACAATACCACCGATTTAAATAAACCCATTAGCACATTAACACAAGCGGCATTGGATGTAAAAGAAAATACGGCTAATAAATCTGCTATAACAACGCTTGGTACTAGTGATATTTTGTTTCCAACCCAAAACGCGGTTAAAACATATGTAGACGCAGCTATTGCTACTACTGCAATTGCAGATGGCTCTATCACGAATGCAAAAATTGCAAGCTTAGCAGCTAGTAAATTAACGGGCATTGTTGCCGTTGCAAATGGGGGAACAGGCGTTGGAACGATTACAGGTATTGTAAAAGGAAATGGAACTAGTGCTGTTACTGCTGCCGTTAATGGTACCGATTATTCTTTGGTAAGAGAAGTATCTGATGAGTTTACTGCAACTGCTTCGCAAACAGTGTTTACATTAACGCAAACAAAATCAGTAAATAGTAAACTAAAAATGTTTATTAATGGTGTAAGAATTAGCAATAGTGCTTATACCTTGGTAGGCACTACACTTACTTATGTGCCTGCAAGTAATGCTAATTATAGTTTAACACTAAGTGATAGAATTCAGTTTGATTATTATTATTAATAGATAATTTATGCGTGCACTTATTTGTATTCTTGTTTTATTTTTTTCGTTCAGCACTGTTAATGCACAATTAACCATCAATGGAAAAATAAGTGCCATTCCAACTACCTATGTGAATACCAACGGTAAAGTTGGTACAGGTGAAGGTCTTGAAAATAGTGGCAAAAAAACAAAAACATTTGTTTGTGGAGATGATATTACGATCAATCACGTAACTACTGCTGGCGTTGCACCCGTTGCAAAAACAGTTACATACAAAACAGTATTAACGACTATAAGTGGTGCCAGTAAATGTTGGATCACTTCAAATTTAGGTGCTACAAACGAAGCAAGTAGTGCAACAGATGCTACGGATAATGCAAGTGGTTGGTACTGGCAATTTAATTATAAAAAAGGCTATAGATATGCTGGAACTACCAGAACGCCAACAGCATGGACGTCTTCCGGAACGCAGCCAACGCAAGATTGGCAACCTGCTAATGACCCTTGTACCATTGAGTTAGGACCCGGTTGGCGTATACCTAATTTAACAGAGTGGAATGCAGTTAGAAATACAAATGGTTATGCTGGAAATTTTACTTCGGTGTTAAAAATACATCCTGCCGGTTATTTAGCTTATCAAACTGGTAATATTACGGATAGAGGTTCTGGGCATCATTATTGGTCTAGTGATTACTCCGATGCAACATTTGCTAGAGCATACGTCGTTTTTCCACCAAGTACATACACGGTTTCAAACAACAACAGACTTGCAGGATTTAGTGTACGCTGTATAAGAGATTAAGAAACTTATTTTCTTGCTATCTTAAATGTTTTGGTAGCTGTATTGGTAGCTGTCGTTGCAGACTTTACAG
>JAOASV010000265.1 GCA_030158535.1 Sediminibacterium sp. | reverse complement strand
GTTTTCAAAACCTTCAATCATCAATCCTTTTTTAAAGGCTGGGCCCCAAGCCATAAAGCTCGCTCTCATATCCACTTCTTTATTATCAAATCCATGTTTTCCAGGAGTGGGCTTGCGTGTTCCAAGATTGAAAACTTGATGAATTGATTTTGGGACTAAAATAAGATCCCCTAATCGGTTAAATTGGTCATCTGCTTTTTTATAATGCCAATAGGCAGGTGTTTCATCTAATTTATAAGTTGTAAAACGATTGTCTTGTTTTAAAGCTTGGTAAGTAGATTCAATTTTACTAGTATCTTTTGCATATAAGTGCAATAATGCATCTCCCCATGGGACATTAAAATAATTCTTGTCAACTACCTCTGGTAATCCAATCGTATTGTCTATATCCACCGTGGTCATGCCATGATCGGATACAAAAATATAATTGATTGGCAGGTTCAATGGTGCTAATGCTTGTTGCAGAGCATTGATACTACTATCTACAAATTGAACTGAATTTTTTACAATTGGCTGTTCAGGACCATAAGTATGTGCATCATGATCTACATCTGGGAAATACAAGGTGATTAAATGGGGGCGTCTTGCTTCGGGAAGTGACAACCAATCCTTCACAGTTTGAATTCTTTTTCCAATAGGTGTTTTTTCATTATAAATATAATGGTATGTGGGCTTAATGCCTTGGATATCCGCCTCTGATGCGACCCAGAAAAAACTTGCAGCAATCATTTTTTGTTGCTCTGCCAATACCCATAATGGAGTGCCTCCATACCATTTGCCTTCACTCACCATTTTCTTATTACCCATACTGTATTGCTTGCCAGTTGCGACATCGATAAATGTATTATCCACTAAGCCATGGTGCGATGGATACAATCCAGTCACAATCGTATAATGGTTAGGGAAAGTAACCGAAGGGTAGGAGGGTTGCATGTATTTTGCACGAACTCCCTTCTTGCTAATGGATTGCAAAAATTTAGCCTCATACTTCTCTGTAAAATCTGCTCTAAATCCGTCTGCTGAAATTAAAATAACATAAGGTTGATTGTATTGACTGGGATCGTTTTTGGTCAACAAATTAATTTGTTGTGCAGTGTCTTGTGCAAACAGAGCAGCCGCGCCAAGGATTCCCATGGTGATTAAACTAACCCTTCTTCTAAAATTTATACTTAAATGATGTGTCATCTGGTTATTTTTTTATGCTTTTGTTTCTTTTTGAAATACGTTCACAGATTGCGATACTTAATTGTAAACTAATAACAGCTACAAGCATCCCTCCTCCCAAGTCCATAGGAAAATGTTGTCCTAAATAAACTCTTGAATAAGCACATATAAGAGCGTAGATAGCACCCATTGTAAAGACCCATTTATTCGGGAATAAATAAACGGTTAATAAGAATATAGTAAATGCAGTTGCAGTATGCCCAGAAGGAAAAC
>JAOASV010000264.1 GCA_030158535.1 Sediminibacterium sp. | reverse complement strand
GGGATTTTTTGTTGCAACCCTTTTTTTTGTAGATTTACGAATCAAATCGTATTACCATGAGCAAACAACATAAACCAACTGAAAGCGAATTAGAAATCTTAAGTATTCTTTGGGATAAAGAACATGCTACAGTAAGAGACGTGCATGAGATTGTACAACAAACAAAAGACGTGGGATATACCACTACCCTTAAATTGATGCAAATCATGCATGAGAAAGGTTTGGTGACCCGTGATGCTTCTTCTAAAACCCATATTTATACACCTAGTTTTGGTAAACAAGCAGCGCAAGAACAATACCTTGGTAAGATGATTAAGACTTTGTTTAGTGGAAGTACTTCTGCATTGGTTTTACAGGCTTTAGGCAACCATCAAACGACTGAGGCCGACTTAGATGCAATTAAGGAACTCATTGCTTCATTAGAAAATAAATAAGCTTTTAACTAAGTGGGATTGATTCAACAAATACCGCAAGCGATACTTCAGAGCCTTGGTTTCATGGCTATCTTATTTTTAATATTTGAAGGCATCCAATTTTGGTTTAAACCATCTTCCAATCAAAAATATTGGTTGGCTTGTAGTTTATATGGTACAGCATTGGTGCATTTTTTGTTGGAGATAGTGGCGGTTCAAGTAGTTGTTTTACCCAAATTAGGGGTTCCTGTTGAATTCCCTAATCAGCTTCAATGGATGACCATCATTGGTATACTGTATCTAACAATGTTGATTGGGTACCTTCTCTTTTTCCTATTTAGATGGATGCAACTACAGCAGCTTCAATCCAATGCGGATTTTAGTTCTGCAAGTCAAATAGATCAATGGTTGGAGCTACAAGCACACAATGCTGGCTATAAACAAAAAATTAAAATAGGGTTTTCAAATCAGGTAGATGGTCCAGTTACATTTGGCTGGTTGGAGCCGGTTATCTTAATGCCTTTTTCATTGTTGAATCAAATTTCAGCAGAAGAAATGAAATTTATTTTACTACATGAATTGGCGCATATACTTCGCAACGATTTTATCGTTCATATATTTGTAGAAATCGCACAGTTGATTTTATGTTTTAATCCCTTCTCCTATTATTTTAGTAAAATCATTCGCATAGAGCGTGAAAAAGCTTGTGATGCATGGGTAGTAGCGCAAACTAAGGATCCCCTTTTGTACACCAAGGCATTGTACCAATTGGCTAAATACAATTATAAAAACAACCATGGATTGAGTTTGGCTGCAGTAGATACAGGATCGGAACTTTTGCTAAGAATCAAACAGATCAATGGTTTAATGACACCAAGAAGCGACTTTAAAAATAGGTTGTTTAAATTTGTGTTAGGGTTTGGAATGTCCCTTTTCTTTTTATTGAATCTACATTTAGTAACAAATAAAATAGCGGATAAGCAAAATTTGCCAATTGCACAGTCAGGGTTTCCAATTCAAAATATTG
>JAOASV010000263.1 GCA_030158535.1 Sediminibacterium sp. | reverse complement strand
GTAATGGTAATACCTCTTTCTTTTTCTTGCTCCATCCAATCGGTAGTAGCAGCACCATCGTGCACTTCACCAATTTTATGAATCATACCTGTGTAGCGTAAAATACGCTCTGTTGTAGTGGTTTTACCAGCATCAATGTGTGCGGCGATACCAAAGTTTCTTTGAAATTTCAAGTCAGCCATAATAGTGCTTGTTTATTAAGTTTTGTTTGAGGAAACAGTTCCTCAATTTTCGAGGCGGCAAAGGTAATAATTATACCAATTGGAAAAAGGTTTCCGGTGTAATTTATTAATTAATTATGCACAAAAAAAGCCCCAAACCTAAGTTTGGGGCTTCTATAAGCAGTTAGATTGAAATTAAATTTTAAAGTGAGAGAACGCTTTGTTCGCCTCAGCCATACGGTGTGTATCTTCTTTCTTTTTGAAAGCAGCACCTTCACCCTTACTAGCAGCTAACATTTCGTTCGCTAATTTGTCTGCCATGGTACGACCATTTCTTTCACGGCTGAAACGGATTAACCATTTCATACTCAATGAAATCTTACGATCTGCACGTACTTCTGAAGGAATTTGGAAAGTAGCACCACCAATACGACGGCTACGTACTTCAACAGCAGGCGTTACGTTAGCAACGGCTCTTTTCCATACTTCATAACCATCTTCTCCAGTCATTTTAGTAACCTTGTCTACTGCATCATAGAAAATGTTGATTGCAGTACTTTTTTTACCCTGCCACATTAAGTTATTAATGAAACGAGTAACCAATTTATCATTGAAACGTCCATCAGGAGCTAGGGGTAATTTTTTGGCTTGTGCTTTACGCATGTGATCTACTTATTAGCTTTTTTGTAATAATTTTTTTAGAGACTATTTTTTAGCCTTTTCTTTTTTAGTACCGTACTTAGAACGAGACTGCTTACGGTCTTTAACACCTGCAGTATCGAGGCTACCACGAACAATGTGATAACGTACACCTGGTAAGTCTTTAACACGACCACCACGGATTAATACGATAGAGTGTTCTTGTAAGTTATGACCTTCACCAGGGATGTAGGCAATAACCTCAATCTTGTTTGTCAAACGCACTTTCGCTACTTTACGTAGGGCAGAGTTTGGCTTCTTAGGCGTTGTCGTATACACCCTGGTACATACACCACGACGTTGCGGACACGCATCTAAAGCCCTAGACTTACTTTTAGCCTTGATAATTTCACGACCTTTTCTAACTAATTGCTGTATTGTAGGCATTCTAAACCGTTTAAAATTTCGGACGGCAAAGGTAATGGCTGGAACTGAAAAATCAAAAAGTTTTAAAAAGTTTTCTCAAACTAGACGTAAAATATTGATTTTCAGTGCAAATACAAGGGTAAAAAAGGAGTAAATACTTGATTTGAAGGGCAAATAAAAGAAAGCTATCTGATTGATTTAGATTGTTTAGCCAAAAATAAGTCCCTTTTTATGCATATTTACAATT
>JAOASV010000262.1 GCA_030158535.1 Sediminibacterium sp. | reverse complement strand
TACCGGTAGAAGAACCAGGTCTCAAACCACCTCTTGCATTCGAATATAACCAAGTAGATGCATCGTAGTAATCGGCACCAGCAATATCAATAGGCATTGGGATTGCCAATACTTTATTCCACATGTGGTTTACGTTGAATTGGATATTCCAATCAAAGTCTTTTTTGCGAACAAGTTTAACACCAATTGAAAGTTCCACACCTTGGTTACGAACACTAGAGTTGTTAGCCGTATTTAGTACAAATCCTGTACCATATGAAGCTCTAAAACCTTGTGCAATTTGATCAAGGGCTAATGTATTGTAATAAGCCGCATCCACCGTTAACACATCACCAAACATTCTGAACTCAGTACCCACCTCATAGGTTTGCTGACGCTCAGGACGTAAGTAAGGGTTAGCGTTAAAAAACGAATATTGTAATGGTACATTAATAAGTCCACTAGGGCTTGTTGGCGGCGTTAATGCACTTGTTACCGTTGGCACAAAGTTAGACTGGTTGGCATAGGCATTTGGAAGCCTTGCTGTTTGTGCAAGTGAACTTCTGATTTTCCAATAGCTTAGTAATCCTCCTTTTAATTTAGGAAAGATATCACTCATGATGATACTGATGTTTCCACCAGGGTATGAGTAATTTCTATTTGCTTTTGGAAGTACTGAAGAAGATTCAAAAGCCATAGAACCTGTTAAGAAAACAAGGTTGTTATAACTAATAGTAGCTTCTGTAAAACCAGCAATTTGCATGGTTCTAATTTCGTTCCACTGATTGTTACCGTATAAAGTAGTTCTACTTAAACGAGTTCTTGTATTGAATGCAGTTGCAGAGCTATCAAAACTTCTGATACTATCTTGTGTACCAGAAATACCAAATCTTTCCTGCTTGGTTTCAGCCCATCTTGTACCTACGGTTACACGCGCATTAAACTTGCCAAATGTTTTTTTAGCAGTTGCGGTAATCGTGTGGTTGTAGTTACCAGCTTTAACCCAGTAGTTATCTAGCTGACCTTTGTTAGCCATAGAAGATTGAGAAGCAGATTCCGGATCACGATACTGGAAACCAGAAGTTTCGTAGTAGTTGTAACCAAAACGTCCTGCAAGTGTTAACCACTTTAATGGGTTGTAGTTGATAGATAAATTAGCTGTATAGTTGTCTGTTTTATCTTGTGATTCATTTCTATGCACAGCAAAAAACGGATTGTCCGTTTCAGCTACAGTTCCTAAAAATGCATCATCAGCCGCATTGTTATTTGCAATCAAATAACGCTTATTACCATTCGGTAGTAAATAATTAACCGCGTTATCTGTAACAGGCCACATAAATAAATTTAACAAATAACCACCCGCACCTTTCATTGCTTTATCATTGATGCTATTACTGTACGCAATAGACGGCGTTACTTCTAAATTTTTTGTGATTTTAGTAGTATTGGTAAGTCTTAAGTTGGTTCTAGTTAATCTTGTGTTTGGCACTACCCCAG
>JAOASV010000261.1 GCA_030158535.1 Sediminibacterium sp. | reverse complement strand
GTACAATAAATTTTCGGTTTCGTCTTTACCAGAACGGTGTAAGCTTTCTTCATCAGCTACTACAAAATCATTTCCAATAAGTTGCTTGAACTGATCTACAATTGAAGCAGTTACGACGCCGGTTGCAGTTGCCATGGGTATGGTATTTAGAAAGAGGAACTAGAAGAGGCCAAATAAAGTGCTATCAATTTTTCCAATGATATCACCAAGGTCAGCTTCGTTTTCGCCAAATTTATTTTTATCACAATCAATGACAAGTAATGGACCTTCTTGGTAACCATCAATCCATTTATTGTAATATTCGTTGAGGCGTTTTAAATAATCGAGTCTGATATTTTCTTCATATTCTCTACCTCTTTTTTGTATTTGTGATACGAGGGTAGGAACAGATGCTTTTAAATAAATGAGTAAATCCGGCGGTTGAACCATGGTTTTAAGCGTGGTAAAAAACGCATAATAGTTATCAAAGTCGCGCTTACTCATAAGTCCCATTTCGTGTAAGTTGGGCGCAAAAATATTGGCATCTTCGTAAATGGTTCTATCCTGAATAATGGTTTCAGTTCCTCTTGCGATTTCTAATAGTTGGTTAAGTCTACCATTTAAAAAGTACACTTGTAAATTAAAACTCCATCTAGGCATGTCTTCATAGAAATCCATCAGGTATGGATTGTGGTCTACGTCTTCAAATTGAGGTATCCAACGGTAATGCTTACTAAGCATTTCTGTGAGTGTTGTCTTACCTGCGCCGATATTACCTGCGATTGCGATGTGTTTGGGTTTCTTAGCTTTTGCCATAGGGGTTGAAAATACGAAATGAGTATCTTAAAAAGATAATTAAAGTTTGTTTTTTTTAATAATAGTTCATGCCAATAGCGCTTCTAACAAGTGTTAGGGTTTTAGAGGCGCTTTCACCTGCTTTTTCGGCACCTAGTTTCATGATTTTTTGAAGTGTAGCCGTGTCTTTTTGCAAATCAGTGGCTTTTTCACGAATCGGTTTAATAAAAGCGGCCATGTCCTCTGCAAGTTGCTTTTTTAAATCGCCATAGCGGATAATGCAATTGCCTTCACTACTATTGTTATAATCGGATCTAAATTTCTCTACAGTATCTGTACTACTTACAAGACCCATGAGGGTAAATAAGTTTTCGATATAAGCAGGCATTGGTGCGTTGGGTGTTAAAGGGCCACCATCTGTTTTTGCTTTCATGATTTTTTTACGAATCACATCATCTTCATCAGCTAAGTAAAGTGTGTTCATTTGATTTTCACTTTTACTCATTTTTCCTTCGCCATCTAAACTCATAATTTTTACAAGTTCGCCGCCGTAATTAAATGCATAAGGTAATGGCAAAACCTCGCCATACCTATGGTTAAAGCGTTCTGCGTAATTGCGCGCCATTTCAAGGTGTTGTTCCTGATCTTTACCAACAGGCACTTTTACAGCGCGGTGAATTAAAATATCAGCTGCTTGTAATACCGGATACGTAAGTAATCCAGCGTTTACATTTTCTGGTTGTAAACGAACTTTTTCTTTAAAGGTTACCGTTTTTTCCAACTCACCTTTATACGCCATCATGTTTAAATACAAGTATAGTTCCGCAATTTGAGGAACGTCACTTTGAACATATAAAGCCACTTTTTCTGGATCTAAACCGCAAGCAATATTTTCTGCAATTACCCTTAACACATTTGCTTGTAATTCTTTGGTATCGGGGTGGGTGGTAAGGCTATGCCAATTGGCTACAAAAAAGTAACAATTGAACTCGTCTTGCATACGCACATAATTGCGCATGGCACCAAAATAATTGCCTAAATGAAGGAATCCTGTAGGCCTAATGCCACTTAAAACCACCTCTTTTTCCATAGCCGCGAAGATAAGGCGCTTTTTCATGATATTTGCTATACAAATACCCTAAAACTGCGCATTATTCAAGGTTCCAATCACATATTAGGTTCACCTATCGAATACCTTAAAGGCGTTGGCCCTTTAAGAGGTGAATTATTGAAAAAGGAGCTGTCTATTTATACTTTTTCGGATTTATTAGAACATTATCCGCACAGACATATTGACAAGACCCAGGTGCACAAGATAGGCTCTATAAGCCCCGCCACCGACTTCGTGCAGGTGGTAGGTGTCCTACAGCAGCCTGCTTTAATGGGTGACAAACGGGCTAGGCGCCTCATTGCGCAGTTGACAGATGATACGGGCACACTGGAACTCGCATGGTTTCAGGGGGCTAGCTGGGTGCAAAAGAACCTGGTTCCTGGTCAGAAATACCTTGTTTTTGGTAAAACAGGCTTTTTTAATGGGAAGCCTCAAATGGTGCATCCCGAAATTGAAATTTTTACCCCGGCCAAAGAAGGGGGCAAAGATTATTTGGAACCCGTGTATCCGGCCACCGAAAAATTAAAAGCAAGAGGGTTAAATGGAAGACAACTGGCAAAACTCACGTACCAGCTATTTTCCATGATCAAACCCGCAGATATACCTGAAAATTTACCTGCAAATATTTTAGCTGATTATAAGCTCATGAACCGTTATGAGGCGTATTCAAATATTCATTTTCCAGTTTCTGACAAAGCTTATAAAGCAGCGCTGAGGCGCTTAAAATTTGAAGAATTGTTTGTGGCTCAAGTGCGCCTTAATTTAGTGCGTATCTCTAGGCATCAATCAAGTAGGGGCGTCATATTTGAAAAAGTTGGCGACTTCTTTAATACTTTTTACAATCAGTATTTGCCCTTCGAATTAACGGGTGCTCAAAAAAGAGTACTCAAAGAAATTAGAACCGATACCGCAAGGGGCCGTCAAATGAACCGCTTGTTGCAAGGAGACGTAGGCAGCGGTAAAACCATTGTGGCGCTCTTAAGCATGCTCCTTGCCGCCGACAATGGATTTCAGAGTTGCTTAATGGCACCCACCGAAATTTTAGCCCAACAACATTATCAAGGGCTCAGTGAATTATTAAAAGACATGGGTGTAGAACTTGCATTATTAACGGGTAGTACCAAAACAGCAGCAAGAAAAAAAATCATGCAAGGATTGCAAGATGGATCACTTCATTTTGTGGTGGGCACACACGCCGTTATTGAAGAAAAAGTGCAGTTTCATAATTTAGGATTTGTGGTTGTAGATGAACAACACCGCTTTGGTGTTGCACAGCGTGCTAAACTTTGGGAGAAGGCTTTAATACCACCGCACGTGCTTGTGATGACAGCAACACCCATCCCTAGAACCCTTGCCATGACTGCGTATGGTGATCTTGACTATAGCATCATGGATGAGTTGCCACCGGGTAGACAGCCCATAACAACTGTGCACAGAAATGAAATGGCGCGTGCAACCGTTATGGATTTTGTAAAAACAGAAATTGAAAAAGGAAGACAAGCTTATTTTATATATCCGTTAATTGAAGAGAGTGAAAAACTTTCTTACGAAGATTTGATGCAAGGCTATGAGCAAGTAAAAAGTTTTTTCCCAGAACCCAATTACAAAATTAGCATGGTGCATGGAAGACAACCTACCGATCAAAAGGAAACCAATATGGCACGCTTTATAAATGGTGATACACAAATTATGGTAGCCACCACCGTTATTGAAGTGGGCGTGAATGTGCCCAATGCTTCTGTTATGGTGATTGAAAGCTCCGAAAAATTTGGACTTTCTCAGTTGCATCAGTTGCGCGGACGGGTAGGAAGGGGCTCCGAAAAAAGTTTTTGCGTTTTATTAACAGGTCAAAAAGTAAGCAACGATGCAAGGGAGCGAATCAAGATTATGTGTGCTACCAATGACGGGTTCTTAATTGCCGAAAAAGACCTTGAATTAAGGGGTCCTGGGGATATTGAAGGTACCAGACAAAGTGGTGCTTTGAACTTTAAGCTGGCTAACATTGTTAATGACAAAGAAGTGTTGGAAGTGGCCAAAATAGCAGCCGAAAAGCTGGTTGAAGAGGACCATACCCTCACTTTGACAAAAAATTTAGAATTGAAAAACTATCTTCAGTCCCAGAAGGCTAGATCCGGTTGGGGTAAGATATCGTAACTTATAAAAAAACAAGATGTTGCTGCGCAGATTATTTAGTGTTTTACTATTATTTTTTACCCTCTCTTTTGTGGAGGTGAGCGCGCAGCAGTACCTGGAATTTACAGAAAATAAAGGGCAGTGGCCAAGCGCAATAAAATTTCAGGCGCAAACAGTGGCTGGTGCATTTGCACTTCAAAATAATGGGTATCGTGTACTTGTTCATGACCCGCAAGATTTAGCGGCATTAAACACACACCCTCGCGAAAAAAATCATGTTGCAACAACACCAGAAAATTTTGACGGTGTATTACATTCACATGCATATGAAGTTAAATTTTTAAATGCCAATCCTAACCCTACCATTATTCCTGAAAAAATACAGCCTTCTTACAATAATTATTTTATCGGAAATGATTCTAGTAAATGGGCAAGTGATTGCAAAATATATAAGGCAGTTGTTTACAAAGATTTGTATCCGGGCATTGACATCAGGTATTATACAAATGACGCGCAGTTAAAGTATGATATAATCGTGCATCCTGGAGCAGACGTTTCAAAAATTGCATTGTACATAGAAGGTGCTGATGGCGTTAAATTAAAAAACCGCTCACTAGAAATAAAAACAAGGGTAACCACTGTTTCTGAATTAGCGCCTTATACCTATCAATTAAAAAAGGAAGGCAAAAAAGAAGTGAATTGTGATTACACTGTAAAAGGAAATATTGTTAAATTTTCCATAGCAGGAGATTATGATAAAACGGAAACGCTTGTTATTGATCCATCCATTGTGTTTTTTGGTTACACCGGTAGTACCTCAGATAATTGGGGCTTTACTGCCACTTATGATGGGCAAGGAAATTTTTATGCGGGTGGTATCGTGTTTGGAAGTTTTGGAACTTTTCCTGTGAGCAATGGGGCATTTCAAACAACATTTGGGGGTGGTGTTCCAGAAGGTGATATTGGTGCGATGGATATGGGTATCATTAAATTTGACCCTAGTGGCGTGAACCGAATATATGCAACCTATATTGGTGGTAGAGGAAACGAACAACCTCATAGTTTAGTAGTGGACGCGAGTGGTAATTTAATTATAGCGGGTAGAACATCGTCAGGTTCTGGATATCCTGTAAGGGGCTTGTCTACGTATGGTCCATTAGGTGGACTATTTGATATTGTGATTACAAAATTAAATGTAACAGGTACATCTATAATTGGATCTGTACGTATGGGTGGCACCGCCGATGATGGTGTAAATATCAGACCTAATTATATCAAGCCACAGGTATCAGAATCTACTCGTAGAAATTATGGCGATGATGCACGTAGTGAAGTTATTGTGGATGGCGCTGGAAATATTATTTTGGCATCTGTAACACAGTCCGAAGATTTTAGAACAACAGCTGGAAGTTTTCAAGCTTTGCCAGGTAAAAAAACAACTACGCGTTTTCAGGACGGCGTTCTTGTAAAAATGACGCCTAATTTAGACGCCGTTATTTTTAGTTCTTTTTTAGGTGGTGGTGATGATGATGCAGCTTTTGTACTTGCGCTCAATCCATTAACAGGGTTTATTTATGTAGCAGGCGCAACCGCAAGTACTGATTTTCCAGGAAGCAAAGCGGGCGTATTATTTGGCACCAATCAGGGAAAGGTAGATGGATATGTAACATTTATTAGTCCGGATGGATCTAGACAAATTGCAACCAGTTATTTTGGCACATCTGGAGAAGATATTATTTACGGAATTCAGTTTGATAAATTTGGTTTCCCATATATCATGGGAACCACAACAGTAGCTTGGCCCGTAATTAATTCTCCATTTAATAGTGGTGGCAATCAGGCTACTGGCAAACAATTTATTTCCAAATTACAACCGGATCTAACGCAGTTTATTTACTCTGCAAATTTTGGAACAGGAACAGGTAGTGTGCCAAATATTTCTCCTACGGCTTTTTTAGTGGACCGTTGTGAAAATGTGTATGTGTCAGGGTGGTGCGGTACGCTTGCACCAGGATTTCCATCTGCTGGAACAAAAGGCCTTGCTACATTTGGTACTGGTCAATTAAGTACCACCACAGACGGAGAAGATCTTTACTTTTTTGTACTAGAAAAAAGCGCTAAAAATATTTTGTACGCCACTTTTTTTGGATCTATTACAGGGGCCAATGGGCCACTCGGCGACCACGTAGACGGTGGAACCAGTCGCTTAGATAAAAACGGCACCATCTATCAATCTGTATGCTCTTGTTTAGGCTCTAATCCA
>JAOASV010000260.1 GCA_030158535.1 Sediminibacterium sp. | reverse complement strand
CCCTCGAGCACGGCACTCCTGATATGGTTGCTGGACATTCGTTGGGTGAATTTTCGGCACTGGTAGCCAATGGCGTATTGGAGTTTGAAGATGCATTAAAACTTGTGAGTATTAGAGCGGCTGCTATGCAAAAAGCATGCGAATTAGTGCCTTCAACGATGGCTGCTGTGCTAGCGCTTGCAGATGATGTGGTGGCTACAATTTGCGCAGAAGTAATGGCTGAAACAAATGAAGTGGTGGTAGCAGCAAATTATAACTGCCCTGGTCAATTAGTAATTAGTGGATCTGTAAAAGGGATTGAAATAGCATGTGAACGAATGAAAGCTGCTGGTGCAAAACGTGCACTCGTACTTCCAGTAGGAGGTGCTTTTCATAGTCCATTAATGGCGCCTGCTCGTGAAGAATTAGCGGCAGCCATCGAAGCAACAAATTTTGCAAATCCAATTTGCCCGGTATATCAAAACGTAGTGGCTGCAGCCGTTACAGATCCTGCCGCTATCAAGCAAAATTTAATCAATCAATTAACAGGTGCTGTAAAATGGACGCAAACAGTAGAGCAAATGGTAGCTGATGGTGCTACACATTTTACGGAAGTAGGTCCGGGCAAAGTATTACAAGGTCTTGTACAAAAAGTATACAAAGAAGCGGTGGTAAACGGATTAAGTTAGTTGTAATTTATACATCTAATATGCCATTGATCCATTCGGGATCGAGGTTGGCCTTATATTTTTTATAAAAGTTAATGGCATGCTCATTCCATTCGAGTACTTGCCAAACCATTCTTGAAAAGCCTTTATCTTTTGTTTCCTGTACAACCCTGTCAAATAGTAATTTGCCAATGCCTTTGCCACGCATTTTTTCGGTTACAATAAAATCTTCGAGATACAAGCACTGTCCTTTCCACGTACTGTATCTAATATAATACAATGCAAAGCCTACAATGGTGTTATCGTTTTCTGCTACAAAGGCCCACCAAACCGGGTTTTCACCAAAACCACTTTGTTCAAAATGTGAAAGTGTAACGGTTACTTCGTCTGGTGCTTTTTCATAAACAGCTAGTTCCTGAATAAGGCCAAGCATGCTTGGGCAATCTTCTATTGTAGCGCGTCTTATTGTTGTTTGCATGTTTCTATTTTCTGAAAATAAAATTATCCTAGGGCTTGTGTTAAATCGGCGAGTAGGTCTTCGATATTTTCTATACCTACACTCATTCTAATAAGTCCATCTGTAATGCCGTATTTAGCTCTTTCCTCGGGGCTTACACCATAATGGCTCATACTTGCTGGATGCGACACGAGTGTGTCAACAGTGCCTAATGAAATAGCACGTACGCAAACTTGTAAAGCGTCAATAAATTTTTTACCAGCCTCAATACCACCTTTTAATTCAAAGCTCATAACGGCACCCGGATGTTTCATTTGCTTTTTAGCAATTTCATAATCGGGGTGGGACTTAAGCCCATTGTAATTTACTTTTAAAATAG
>JAOASV010000259.1 GCA_030158535.1 Sediminibacterium sp. | reverse complement strand
GGCCCCAGTAGTGTAACCCGCTCCCTGCATGAGTTTGGCGATGGTAGGCGTGTTTTCTGGCAATGGCATTTGTCCACCCTCGGTGCTGTCTTCAAAACCACCTAATTCATAATTACCCCTGATGTAAGAATGTCCGGTATGCTTACCCGTCATCAAACATGCGCGTGCTGGTGCACAAACCGGTGCCGATGAATAATGCCTTGTAAAACGCATGCCCTCACTAGCCATTTTATCGAGGTTGGGCGTTTTTATTTTTTGTTGTCCGTAAGAACCTAACTCACCATAACCCATGTCATCTAAATAGATATAAATAACATTGGGGCGGTTATTTTTTGCACCGCTTTTTTGTGCTAAAACATAAGCGGTTGAACAAATAAGTAGGGTAAAAATTACAATTAAACGGCGTTTCATAAAAGCGGTGTCTTATCCTTAAAAGTAATTGAATTCAATGAAATAATTTTCAAATAAAACAGAATACCTATCAAATAAATTATTACCTTAAAAAAAAATATTTGCCATGCTAGAAAATAAAAAACCAAACAGAAGAGATTTTATGAAAACTTCTGTGAAAGGCGCCATCGGTGCAACCCTTGCTACTGTTGGCTTTCCAACCATTGTGCCGGCTGCTGTTTTTGGACCAAATGCCCCTAGTAATAGAATTAATATTGGCGCCATTGGCCTTGGTCGTATTTCTAGAGAACATGATATGTTTGAAACCCTCAAATACAACCATGCAAATATCATGGCAGTATGTGATGTAGATAGTAAAAGATTGAAGGAAGGGAAACAATATGTAAACGATTACTACACTAAAAAATATGGCAAACCCTATGATGGTGTAAAGATGTATGGAGATGCGCAGGAGTTATTAAACAACAAAGATATTGATGCTGTGCTCATTAGTACACCCGATCATTCGCATGCATACCTTGGTGTTTTAGCGGCCGAAGCGCGCAAAGACATATACCTTCAAAAGCCTACTGCGCTTACCATTCATGAAGGTCGTGCACTTAGTAACGCTGTTCATAAACAAGGTTGCATTTTACAAATTGGTAGTCAACAAAGATCTAGTTCTCAATTTAGATATGCTGCAGAACTTGTAAGAAACGGACGCATTGGAAAATTAAAGGAAGTGCTTATTGGACTTCCAAAAGATCCAAGTGGTGATGTCGAACCTGAAATGCCCATTCCTAGTAATTTAAATTACAACGCTTGGATTGGACCTACGCCGTATGTGTATTACACCGAAAAAAGAGTGCACCCACAAAACGATTATAGTAGACCCGGATGGATGCGTGGTGAAAATTATTGCGCTGGTATGATTACCAATTGGGGTGCACACCATATCGATTGTGCTCACTGGGCCATGAACACAGAGTACACTGGACCTAAAGAAATTTGGGGTAATGCCGTTTATCCAACATCCGGCTTATGGGATGTGATGGGCGATTTTACAACTTATGGCTTATATGAAAATGGGGTA
>JAOASV010000258.1 GCA_030158535.1 Sediminibacterium sp. | reverse complement strand
TTTTACAGAAGGTCAAGAAAAATTTAGAATTTATAATTCATTGTTGAGTGAATATGGTGTACTTGGTTTTGAATATGGTTATGCCATGGCAAACCCTAACGCACTTGTTATTTGGGAAGCACAGTTTGGTGATTTCTGTAATGGCGCACAAACAATGATTGATCAGTTTATTGTGGCCGGTGAGCAAAAATGGCAACGTCAAAATGGACTTGTAATGTTGCTGCCACATGGTTATGAAGGCCAAGGTCCTGAGCATAGTAGTGCCCGTTTAGAGCGCTTCTTGCAAATGGCTGCCGAGTTAAACATTGTAGTAACCAACATTACTTCGGCGGCTAATTTATTCCATGCATTACGCAGACAGCTAACTTGGAACTTTAGAAAGCCAATGATTAATTTTTCTCCAAAAGCAAACCTGCGTAATCCTGGCACCTACAGTAAAGTAGAGGAGTTTTTACAAGGTGGCTTTAAAGAAGTATTGGATGATGAATTTGTACAAGATGCAGCGGCTGTTAAAAAAGTATTGTTTTGCTCAGGTAAAATTTATTTTGAATTAGCAGAAAAGCAAGCAAAAGAAAATAGACAAGACATTGCGATTGTAAGACTTGAACAAATATATCCACTCGCACAAGACCAATTAAGTGCGCTGCATAAAAAATACAGCAAGGCTACTTGGTTTTGGGTACAAGAAGAACCGCAAAACATGGGTGCGGCTAGCTTCTTAAAAATGAATTTACATACCATTAATTTTGGTGTAATTAGCAGAAGTGCAAGCGCATCTACTGCAACCGGCTATGCAAAAGTGCATGCTGCAGAACAGTTAGAAGTGATTGAAACAGCTTTTAATATTTAATTTAGCATACTTAGAAATATCATTTTATGATTGAAATAAAAGTTCCAGCAATTGGAGAATCTATCTCAGAAGTTACTTTGTTAAAGTGGACAAAAAAAGATGGCGACTACGTAGAAAGAGACGAAGTAATTGCCGAGTTTGAAAGTGAAAAAGCGACTTTTGAAGTAAATGCTGAACAGGCGGGTGTTCTTACCACACTAGGTAAAGAAGGTGATACATTACTCATTGGTGATGTACTTGCTAAAATTGACGAAACTGCCGAAAGGCCCGCAGCAGCTGCCGTTCCGGCCGCACCGGCTGCGCCGGCGCCAGTTGCTCCGAAATCGGAAGCACCTGTAGCTGCGATCCCTAACGATGTAAAAGCAACACCGGTAGCATCTGCTATCATTGCCGATAAAAAAGTAGACCCAACAGCAATTACCGCAACCGGTACTGGTGGAAAAATATTAAAGCAAGACGTGTTAGAAGCGTTATCGCATCCTGGTAAAAAAGCTTTTGCGGGTACCGAGCTGAATACAAGAAATGTGCGTCAAGAAAAGATGAGCGCGCTTCGTAAAACCATTAGCAGACGACTGGTAGAATCTAAAAACACAACGGCCATGCTTACTACTTTTAACGAAGTAGACATGACGCGTGTTATGGAAGTGAGAAAGCAGTACAAAGATAAATTTAAAGAAAGCCATGGCGTTAATTTAGGCTTCATGAGCTTCTTTGCTAAAGCATGTTCTACTGCACTAGGCGAGTGGCCTTCTGTAAATGCTTATATCGATGGCGATCAAATTATTTACCACGATTACGCAGATATTAGTATTGCGGTAAGCACGCCTCGCGGTTTAACCGTGCCAGTTATGCGCAATGTAGAAAGCATGAGCATGGCAGACGTAGAAAAAACAGTGGTGATGCTTGCTGGTAAAGCGCGCGATAGTAAACTTACTGCCGACGATTTACAAGGTGGCACTTTCACCATCACCAATGGTGGTGTGTTTGGTAGCTTAATGAGTACGCCCATTATCAATATTCCTCAGAGTGCTATTTTAGGCATGCATAAAATACAAGATAGACCGATGGCTATTAATGGTCAGGTGGTTATCAGACCAATGATGTATTTAGCGCTTAGTTACGATCACCGCATTATTGATGGTCGTGAGAGTGTTGGATTTTTAGTACGTGTGAAAGAGCTTTTAGAAAATCCAGAGTTATTACTCATGGGTAAAGATCCTGTTAAAACATTACTAGAACTCTAAGTGCGTTTTCAATCGTATTGCAACACGGCGGTTACAATCATTAATGCTTATAAAGGAGGTGTACCTTTTGTGCACCATCTCAAACAATATTTTGCTGCACACAAAAAGCATGGTTCTACTGATCGTAGAACCATTGCACATTTGTGCTATACCTATTACCGCCTCGGTGCTAGTATCTCAAATTTTGATACCGATAAAGGCCTGCAGCTTGCCATTTTTTTATGTGAAGCCAAGCCGGGCAACTGGAGCTTTTTATTTGAGCCGAGCTGGCTTGCAGCCTGGAATTCTTCAGATGTATCGCTGGATCAAAAATTAGCATTTATTAAAGAGCAGCTACCTGGTTATAATATTGAAAGTGTTTTTCCTTTTGCGGCGCATTTGTCGGAAGGGATGGATGCTGCTGCCTTTAACAGGAGCCACCTACTTCAACCAGATTTATTTATTCGTATCAGGCCAAAGCAGGAAGATGTAGTGGTCTCTAAATTAAATAAGGCGGAGATTCATTTTGAAAAAATTTCAGCGTCTTGCCTAAGGCTTGCAAGTGGTACTAAATTAGATGAAGTGCTGCTTATAAATAAAGAAGCCGTAATTCAAGATTACAGCTCACAGCAAATTGGAAATGTATATGCGCTTGCGTCTGATTTTGCGGATTCTAAAAAAAGAGTGTGGGACACCTGCGCAGCAAGTGGTGGTAAATCTATTTTAGCGGTAGATCTATTAGGGCAAATTAAATTAACGGCTTCTGATATGCGCGCTTCTATTTTGCGCAATTTGCAAACACGTTTTACTGCGGCGGGTATGGGTGCGTATCAATCTTTTGCAGTGGATCTAACCAGCGCGCACGACCTTAGTAATTTTGCAAAGCTTTCCGATTTTATTATTTGCGATGCGCCATGCTCAGGGAGTGGCACCTGGGGTAGAACGCCCGAACACCTTGCCTTTTTTGAAGAGGCTTCTATTGATAATTATAGACAGCTACAACAATCTATTATTACCAACACGCTACCGTATGTAGCAGTGAATGGATATTTTTTATATAGCACATGTTCTGTATTTGCGGCAGAAAATGAAGCGCAGGTAAAATTTATAACAACAAATTTTCCTGAGTTTAAACTCGTGCATCAGCAGCTATTTACTGGCTACACAAAAAAAGCAGACACCATGTTTGCGGCACTGTTTCAGAAAAAATAAGTAAGGGAATTTTTTACGAAAAGTATTTGCGAAAAGTTTATTGCGGCAATTATAATAAGATCCCGCGCTGGATAATGCCACCGCCAATTACGTCGTTGCCTTCGTAAAAAACAGCACTTTGTCCGGGCGCAATACTTTTTACGGGCTCGTAAAAGCGGGCTCTAATGCCGTTTTCGGTATTAAATAAATGGCTGGTTGCACCACTGTCTTTGTACCTGATTTTTGTAATGGCCTCGGTACCGTCTTCGATGCCATTATATTTCATCCAATTAATTTTAAGCACTTCCATGTCGTTTTGATCAAGGTCTGCTTCTGTGCCTAATACAACGGTATTGGTGTTAGGGTCAATGGCAGTAACGTATGCTGGTTTCCCAAGTGCTATTTCAAGTCCTTTGCGCTGTCCAATCGTATAAAAGGGATAGCCTTTGTGTTTGCCCAATCTTTTACCCGCTTGATCTACAAACCAACCACCATTTACTTTTTCTTCTAAGCCGTCTACATTTCTTTTTAAAAATCCACGGTAGTCATTATCCGGCACAAAACAAATTTCATAGCTCTCGCTTTTTTTAGCAAGCTCGGGGTAGCCCATATCATGCGCCATTTGTCTGATATCTTTTTTATGGTATTGACCAAGCGGCATAATGGTCCTACTCAGTAATTCTTGATCAAGTCCCCAAAGCACATAACTCTGATCTTTGGTTTCATCAAGACCTTTACTTATTACGTATCTATTGTTGGTATGTTGTCTTACAGAGGCGTAATGACCCGTTGCAATAAAATCACATTCGAGGGCATTGGCTCTTTTTAAAAGGGCACGCCATTTAATATGCGTATTACACATGACGCAAGGATTGGGTGTGCGACCCGCTAAATATTCTTCTACAAAATTTTCAACCACAAAATCACCAAACTCATCGCGGATATCTAAAATAAAATGGGGGAATCCATTTTGTACGGCTGCCTGTCTAGCATCATTAAAAGAATCAATATTGCAACAGCCCGTTTCTTTGGTACTTGTGCTGCCACTAGTTGCATAATCCCATGTTTTCATGGTTATGCCAATCACTTCATAGCCTTCGTTATGGAGCATAAGTGCAGCAACGGTACTGTCAATACCGCCACTCATGGCAACCAATACTTTTCCTTTCCGGCTCATAGATTCTAGATTCAGGTGCAAAATTAAGCTAATCGGGGGCTAAATGCCTAAAATCCGTTTATTTCACATGATTTACACCTTACGAAAAGCGAAATTTCACTCTTTTATCCATTTTACCGATATTTACCCAAAACACAATAGACATGATAAAATTATTAGCGATTGGAAATTTAGGCAAAGACGCCGTTTTAAACAATGTAAATGGCAAAAACGTAATCAACTTTACAGTAGCACACACCGAAAGATATAAAGACGCACAAGGCAATCAAAAAGATAAAACCACTTGGGTTGATTGTGCATATTGGACAGATAGAACAGGTATCGCCCCGTATCTAAAAAAAGGTACACAAGTATATGTAGAAGGAACGCCAGATGTTAGAACCTATACTACACAAGATGGTAGAAATGGTGCTACACTTTCTGTACGTGTTGCATCAGTTCAATTACTGGGTGCAAAACCAAGTGAAGGTGGTGGAGCTCCGCAAAGCGCACCTTCTTATGGTGGACAGTCAAGTGCACCTGCTGCAAATGACATGAATGAGTCTGACGATCTTCCATTTTAGTTAGCATAATATGCGTCCATTATTTTTTATTGTAATTGCTGCCTTTCTTGCAACCTCAAGTAAAGCGCAGGACAAACCTATATACACCGATGTACTCGTAGTTGGTGGAACCACAGGTGGTATTGCCGCCGCTTTGCAAACTGCAAAGATGGGGCTGAACACTGTTGTGGTAGAACATACACCCTGGTTAGGCGGTATGCTTTCTGCGGCGGCTGTTAGTTGCACCGATGGTAACCACGAATTACGCAGTGGTATCTGGGAAAGTTTTAGACAAGCACTTTACAAACATTATAAGTCTAACAATTTGTTTACGGGTTGGGTGAGCGAAACTTGTTTCGAACCCCATGTAGCAGATAGTATTTTTAAAGCATGGGTGCACGCGCAGCCTAATATGCAGGTTTACTATCATTGGTATTTTGACAAAGCCATCATGGACGGTAATACTATTACTGGCGCCATATTCGAAAATGTGCGCGGGCAAAAATTAACCGTGTACGCAAAGCGTGTGATAGACGCCACCGATTTAGGCGATGTATATGCGGGCGCAGGGGCAGCTTACGATTTAGGTACTGAAGACAGTACCCAAAGTGGTGAAAAAATTGCTCCCGGAAAATCCGATGTTATTCAAGATTTAACATGGGCGGCTGTTTTAAAAGATTACGGTAAAGGAGCGAATAAAACAATTGCTATGCCAGCAGGATACAATGCGCTTGCATACTATTGTTCTACCGCCGATGCGCCTTGTAATGCAAAGCCCTATAGTTTGGGTACTCAAAAAGTACTGGAGTACGGACGCGTAAAAACAACGGATGGTTCTTTAAAATACATGCTCAACTGGCCAGCTTTTGGAAACGATTATTATATCAATGTAGTAGAAAAAAAGCCCATCGAAAGAGAGGCTCATTATAACGCAGCTAAAAATTTTACGTTAGGCTTTATTTATTTTTTACAAACTGAATTAAAGCAACCACAAATTGGTTTAGCCACCGATGAAGTAAATGAAGGCATGGCCTTTATGCCATACAACAGAGAGGGACGTAGGTTAAAAGGAAAAGTGCGTTTAAATATTGATCATATTGCAAAGCCGTTTGATTATAATTTATACCGTACAGGAATTTCTGTGGGCGATTATCCGGTAGATCATCACCATGCGCGTTACAACGGTAAAGTTCCTCCAATTCCATTTCCGTCAGTACCATCATTTAATATTCCATTAGGTGCTTTAATTCCAGAAAATACACAAGGATTAGTTGTATGTGAAAAAGGAATTTCTGTTAGTAATATCGCCAATGGAACAACAAGATTACAG
>JAOASV010000257.1 GCA_030158535.1 Sediminibacterium sp. | reverse complement strand
GTGCAGGTGTAACCCCTACTGGTGCTTTTGAACTTTGGCATGGCGGTTTTAAAAATGCCACTGCAAATTATGGTCAAGCTTTTAATAGACCAGCCGGAAAAAATAAACCAGTGATTGATTTTACAAAAGATGCAGACTCCTTACATCAGGCGCAGCATGATATTGCGCAAATACATGCAGCAATTACTGCGCGCGCAATTGATACCACAGGAACTGTAGGGGGTGTTTATTACCAAATTGTAAAAGAAGGTACTGGTGATTTTGTGCGCGTATCAGATACTGTAACCGTGCATTATAAAGGAACGCTCTTAAAAGACGGTTCTATTTTTGATCAAACAAAAGATAAACCCGCTCGTTTTCCATTACAGCGCCTTATAAAAGGATGGCAAATAGGGGTGCCTAAATGCAGGGTAGGGGGTACTATAAAAATTATTATTCCTTCAGGTATTGCTTACGGAATGCGCACTAGAAGTAAAGCCATACCTCCTAATAGTGTGTTGGTATTTGAGATTGAGGTAGTTAAGGCAGAGCCTGCCAAAAGCTAGTTTTGTGGAGGATTTTAGGTTATTTGAAGGCTAAATTTCAATTTTATTTGTTCAATGCCCACCAAGGCGCTATTTTTGTACTCTAATGAAACAATTTACACATAACCACCATCATCATTACTTACCAAACGGGTAGGCTGTAGGTGTTTGTGTCATTATAAAACATTGAAGAGGCTTACCATTTGGTAGGCCTCTTTTATTTTAATCTATGAATATGAAATTAAGGTTAGCGATTCAAAAAAGTGGAAGGTTACACGACGATTCTATCAAGCTCTTGAAAGAGTGTGGGATTGATATTAGTAATGGCCTAAACAAGTTAAAGGCAGAAGCTTCTAATTTCCCCATCGAAGTTTATTTTTTGCGTGATGATGATATTCCTCAATACGTAGAAGATGGCGTTGCGGATATTGGTATTGTTGGAGAAAATGTAGTGTATGAAAAAAACAAACCATTAACGGTGCTTAACAAATTGGGTTTTGGAAAGTGCAGGTTAAGTGTTGCAGTGCGTAAATCTGAAAACTATACCGGTATTTCTTTTTTAGAAGGCAAAAAAGTAGCGACTAGTTACCCTGTTATTTTAACTAAGTATTTAAAAGATAAAGGCGTTAACGCAGAAGTGCATGAAATTAGCGGTAGCGTAGAAATTGCGCCAAGCATTGGTTTAGCTGATGCTATTTGTGATTTGGTAAGCAGTGGCTCTACTTTATTTTCGAACGGATTACAAGAAGCAGAAACTATTTTATCATCAGAAGCAGTGCTTGTAGCTACCAATAATGTAGATGCACAAAAACAGCTAATTATAGACCGTTTGCTTTTTAGAATCGAATCTGTAAAAAAAGCACGCAATACTAAATATATTTTATTGAATGCACCAAACGATAAGTTGTCTGACATTATAGCCCTTCTGCCTGGCATGAAAAGCCCTACCGTACTGCCTTTGGCGGAACCTGGCTGGAGTAGTGTACATAGTGTTCTCAATGAAAATGATTTCTGGGAAATTATTGAGCAGTTAAAAGCTGCTGGTGCGCAAGGAATATTAGTGGTACCTATCGAAAAAATGGTGATATAAATATATTCTATGAAAATAATTGAAAACCCATTAGAAGTTTCGCTTCCGGAATTACTTCAAAGGCCAGCCATGGATCATGCGGCATTATATGCTGTGGTGCAGGGTGTTTTGGATGGGGTAAAAAAAGAGGGGGATACAGCGGTGGCTGCTTATACGCAAAAGTTTGATGGAGTAACTTTTGATACTGCAATCGTTAACGAAGCAGAAATTACTGAAGCTGCATTAGCGCTGCCACCTGCATTAAAAGAAGCGGTACAACTAGCTGCAAAAAATATCAGGTGTTTTCATGAAGCGCAGGTTTCAGAAACTACAAAAATTGAAACCATGCCAGGGGTTAGTTGCTGGCGTAAAAGTGTAGGGATTGATAAAGTGGGGCTTTATATACCAGGTGGATCTGCGCCTTTATTTAGTACGGTTTTAATGCTGGGTATCCCTGCAGTCATAGCAGGTTGCAAAGAAATTATTTTGTGTACACCTCCTGCTGCTGATGGTAAAGTACACCCTGCTATTTTATATGCAGCATGGGTAGTGGGTATTACTCGAATATTTAAAATTGGTGGTGTGCAGGCTATTGCAGCCATGGCATACGGCACCCAAACAGTACCGCAAGTGTATAAAATTTTTGGTCCGGGTAATCAGTACGTAACGGCCGCAAAACAATTGGTGCAGCAATCAGGTGTGGCTATTGATATGCCTGCTGGCCCTAGCGAGGTTTGTGTGTTAGCCGATGAAACCTGCAATCCTGCATTTGTTGCTTCCGATTTATTATCACAAGCAGAGCATGGCCCTGATAGTCAGGTATTACTTGTTAGCACCAGCAAAAAAGTAGTAGCAGATGTAAAGGAAGCTTTAGCAGCACAATTAGCGCTGCTGCCGCGAAAAGAAATTGCACAAAAAGCATTGGATAACAGTACCGCAATTGTAGTGGATGACATAGAGCGTGCTATTTTTATAGTAAATAGTTATGCAGCAGAGCATTTGATACTCGCATGTAACAATGACGATGTCATTGCGGAAAAAATTACCAATGCGGGATCTGTATTTTTAGGAAATTACAGTCCAGAATCGGTGGGGGATTATGCGAGCGGCACCAATCATACACTACCTACAAGTGGTTATGCAAGAGCGTATAGTGGTGTGAGTGTAGATAGCTTTGTAAAAAAGATGACTTTTCAAAAATTAACGCCTGCAGGACTACATGCCATTGGAGCAGCCGTAGAAACAATGGCGGCGGCAGAAGGGTTAGACGCACATAAAAATGCAATTACCATTCGACTCCAATCATTATAAAAACTAGAAAGTATAAATACACTAACATGTTTGACGTACAAAAATTAGTTAGAGACAATATTAAAAACCTGGCACCGTATTCGTCGGCAAGGGATGAATTTAGTGGAACTGCTAAGGTGTTTTTAGACGCCAACGAAAATAGTTTTGGCTCACCACTAACAAAGTGGTACAACCGCTATCCAGATCCGCATCAAGTGGCTATTAAAAAGGCTTTATCTACTATAAAATCAGTTCCTGCGGAGCAAATATTTATTGGTAATGGTAGTGATGAGTGTATCGATTTACTTTTTAGAAGTTTTTGTGAGCCTGGTAAGGATAATATTATTATTTGTCCGCCCACATATGGGATGTATGAGGTGTCGGCTAACATTAACAATGTACAAATTAAAAAAGCGCCCTTGCTTCCTGATTTTCAGTTGGATCTTATTCATCTAGAAAATCTAATTGACCCCAACACAAAAATTATTTGGATTTGCTCTCCCAATAATCCTACGGGTAATTCTATTGATCGTGCATCCATAGAAATGGTGCTCAATAATTTTAATGGAATTGTAGTAATAGACGAAGCCTATATTAATTTTTCAAAACAAAAATCATTTATTCAGGAGTTGGCAGATTATCCAAATCTCGTGGTGTTGCAAACCTTAAGTAAAGCTTGGGGGCTTGCTGGTTTAAGACTGGGCATGGCATTTGCTTCTGTAGAGATCATTTCTATTTTAGATAAAGTAAAACCTCCGTATAATATCAATACCGCTACCCAAGAACTGGTGCTTAAAGCATTAGAAGAAGTAGGGCAGGTAAATGATATGATAAAAATTATTGTAGACATGCGGGAGGCGATAGCGGGTGTGTTTAGGCAAATGCCAACCGTAGAAAAAGTTTATCCTTCCGACGCTAATTTTTTACTCGTTAAAATAGCAAACGCAAGGGCCGTGTATGAGTTTTTGTTAACACAGCAAATAGTGGTAAGAGACCGCAGTAACGTGGAGCTTTGTGAAAACTGCCTACGTATTACTATAGGTACCGAAAAAGAAAACACTTTGTTGGTAGACGCCATGCAGGCCTGGTATAACAAGTAAACAAAATGCCCTTTACGTTTAAATAATAATTATATTAGGGTTCTATTTATACAACAATTAATACACTATGAAAAAAGTTACTCAAATTTCGGTTTTCTCAAGCTTATTTATTTTGATGCTGCTTGCAGCAACTAGCAGTTCTGCGCAAAATATTAAGCCCGACACAGACAATGCAGGCTTAACATTGCCTAAAGGATTTGCAGCATTAAAAGTAGCAGATAATGTAGGTCGTACAAGACATATCGCAGTGAATAAGCAAGGTGCTATTTATGCAAAACTCGAAAGACTAGATAATGGAAAAGGAATTGTTGTTTTAAAAGATACGGATGGTGATGGCAGAACTGAAACAAAAACAACATTTGCCAATTATATTGGAACGGGTATTGCCATCAAAGGGAATTATTTATACGCTAGTTCAAATAAAGAAGTGTTTAAGTATGCACTTAATGAAAACGGTGATATTGTAGATGAAAATGCAGCAGCAACACTTGTAACCGGACTTGTTGATAAAGGACAGCACAATTCAAAATCTATTACGCTAGACAATGCGGGTAATATTTATGTGAATGTGGGTGCGCCATCCAATTCATGTCAAGAAAAAGACCGCACCAAAGGTTCTATGGGTATGATGCCTTGTCCAATACTAGATTCGGCAGGTGGTATCTGGCAGTTTAAAACCGATCAGTTAAATCAAACCTATGCAACTGGTGTTAGATATGCAACAGGCCTTAGAAACGTGGTAGGACTTGACTGGAATAACGAGCTCAATCAGTTATTTGTAACGCAGCATGGTAGAGATATGCTCAACAATTTATTCCCTGATTTATACGACACTACAGTAAGTGCCGAGCTTCCTTCAGAAACCATGTATGCGATTAATAAGGGAGACAACGCAGGTTGGCCTTACATTTATTACGATCATGTAAAAGGTAAAAAAATGATGGCGCCAGAATATGGTGGCGATGGTAAAAAAACGGTAGACGATAAATATATTAATCCGGCTATGGCGTTTCCTGCGCATATGGCGCCTAATGGCTTATTGTTTTATACAGGCAATCAATTTCCTGCTCGTTACAAGAATGGTGCATTCATTGCGTTTCATGGCTCATGGAATAGATCTCCACTTCCACAAGAAGGCTATTATGTTGTTTTTGTACCTTACGAGAATGGCAAGCCAACCGGTAAATGGGAAGTTTTTGCAGATGGATTTTCTGGAAAAACAGTGGTTAAAAATCCGCGAGATGCACAGCACCGCCCTTGTGGTTTAGCAGAAGGACCTGATGGATCACTCTATATTTCAGATGACGTTAAAGGAACGATTTACAGAATCATGTACCAAAAATAACTAAGCATGCAGCGTATTTTTTTAGTGTTTGTTGTAATGATGATTTCATTTACAACAGTTACGGCACAATCAAATAATAAATTAGCCGCAGCTAGTGCAGCACGCGGAAAAATGGTATACCTGCAGCGCTGTATGGTTTGTCATCAAGCAGATGGGGGTGGCGTTCCAAAGCTTAATGCACCATTAGATGCTTCTAGCACGGTTAATGGATCTGACATTGCAAAACTGGTAAAATATATTGTGAAAGGTTTAAACGACCGCATCGAAATTGATGGCGAATTTTATGCGAATGCAATGCCTGCAGCCGACGATTTAAAAGATCAGCAAATTGCAGACGTACTAACTTTTATAAGAAGTAACTGGTCTAATAAAGCCGGCCCTGTTTCACTCACACAGGTTAAGCAAATAAGAAGTAAATTAAAATAGAGATTTAAACAAGCGGTATGAAGCGGATATTATTTATAGATAGAGATGGTGTGATTTTACAAGAACCGCCGCAAGATTTTCAAGTAGATAGCACAGACAAAACAAGCTTTGTACCAGGCGCTATTGCTGGACTCTCTAATATTGCAGCTTCGCTAGATTATTATAAAGTAATGGTGACCAACCAAGATGGACTTGGTACGCCTAGCTATCCTGCAGATACTTTTTATCCTTATCAAAATTTAATGCTTCGCACCCTTGAGGGTGAAGGGTTTACCTTCGATGAAGTGATTATCGATACAACCTTTGCACACGAAAATGCACCTACGCGTAAGCCGGGCACGGGCTTACTTACGCATCTGATTAATAATCCGGCTTACGATTTGAGCAACTCATATGTCATTGGCGACCGCTACACCGATATACAACTGGCCAAAAACTTAGGTTGTAAAGCCATTTATTTTAAAAGTTCGTTGCACCCGCTTACACCAGAGCAGGATGCTGAACTCCGCAGCACCATTGCACTTGAAACAAGTAGTTGGGAAGAGGTTTATAGTTTTTTAAAAC
>JAOASV010000256.1 GCA_030158535.1 Sediminibacterium sp. | reverse complement strand
CCACGCTCTTTTAATTCATTTTCATGAACCGGAATGGCAGGAACAAAATGTCCTAAAATGCCTTCAACGGCATCCATAGGAATACTCCAAATTCGAAAGAAACCTAAAATATGATCAATTCTAAAAGCGTCAAAATAAACACTCATTTGTTCGAAACGCTGCTTCCACCATGCAAAACCATTGGTGGTCATTTCCTCCCAATTGTACGTTGGGAAACCCCAGTTCTGACCCGCTACCGCAAAATCATCGGGAGGAGCACCGGCCTGCATGTCCATGTGAAATAATCCCGGATGTTGCCATGCATCAACGCCATATCTGTAAACTCCAATAGCAATATCACCTTTTACAATAACACCGTTTTCATGCGCATACGCAGTAGCTTCTCTTAATTGAACATCAAGTAGGTACTGAATAAAATAATATTTTTCTACAATTAATTGTACAGCTGTATCTGATTCAACCAACAATTTAAAATCAGTTTCAGAATAAGTATTGTGTTTTGGCCATGCATTAAAATCGATGGTACCATATTTATCTCTGCAATAACAAAAAGCTGCATAAGATGCTAACCAGTGCTGATGCTTGGCATAAAAGTCTTTAAAGCCTTTACTTGCAAGGGTTTTAGCGCCTATTAAAGCATACAGCTCATCTAATATTTCATATTTAATACTTGACACTGCTTCATAATCGACAACATCAAGCGCATTGAGTGTTGATTTAGCTGCAGCTAGTTTTTCAATTAATTTTTTATTAGAAGCAGGTATTAATGAATCAAGATTTATATAAAGAGGATGTAGTGCAAACGCAGAAATTGCAGCATATGGATAAGAGTCTTTCCATGAGTGCGTTGCAGTCGTATCATTAATAGGTAGTAATTGTATTTTTTTAAGCCCTACTTTTTTAGCCCAGTCTACCAGTAATTTAATATCTGTAAATTCTCCAACCCCTAGCCCATTATTAGACCGTAAACTAAATACCGGAATAGCAACCCCTGCTCCTTTCCATGTATTGTTAGGAAGGAGTGTAAATCCATCATTTACGATGGTAAGTTTGCTAGAGCTTGGTGCATCATGTAAAATCCGATTGTTTCCGTTTTCAAAAGCAACAAATGATTTTTTAGAAGTATCATATATCCCGTATTTATAAGCAATCGGAAATTTGGCTTTTGATAAATCAAGTGATACCGAAAAATAATCTTCCCCCTCTTTACGAGAAAGTAAGATTGGATTTTTTGCATCCCAGGCTTGTAAATGTGCACTGTCTCCTAGCAAACAAATGGTTTGTGTAGGCGTTAATAAAGGACTTTTTACTTTTAATTGATGCGTAATAATTTTAGGTGTTGGTAAATCAATACTTGCAAAACTATTTTTTAAAAGCACATTTTTAAATGGCTCTGTATAAAATGCATTTTCAAAATAACCTGCTGCATTCCAACTATCAACAAATAAAACCGACTCAGTTTTAATGGTAGATGGGTTATAGGTTTTATC
>JAOASV010000255.1 GCA_030158535.1 Sediminibacterium sp. | reverse complement strand
GATAACACCAACAAGCGGTAGTATCGAAATTTTTGGTATGCCACTACAAGCCAACAGGGCTGCTATTATGCAAAATGTTGGTGCTGTTATAGAAAAGCCAGCGATGTATGAATACTTAACGGCTTATCAAAACTTAAAAATATTTTCTGCATTAAGTGGCGTGTCAAAAACCAGGGCTCAACTACTAAACGAATTAGACGTTGTAGGTCTCGCTGCAAGAGCGCATGATTTGGTGCGTACCTTTTCGCAAGGGATGAAGCAACGACTTGCTATTGCCATGGCCATGGTAAATGATCCGCAACTAATTTTACTCGACGAACCTACCAATGGATTAGATCCACAAGGTATTGCGGACATTCGAAATTTAATTTTACAACTCAGTAGAGTGCAAGGAAAAACGGTTCTTGTTTCTTCTCACTTGTTATCTGAAATAGAACAGGTTGCCACAAGGCTTATTATTATAGATAAAGGCTACAAGCTAGTAGAGGGCGATAGTAAAGATTTATTTGACAAGAGTAAAACAGTGGTAGCCATTCAAACACTTAATAACATTGAGGCTACAAAGCAGCTCATGCAAACAAGCTGGGCCAGTCATGTACTGATAGACCGCTCTTCGGATAAAGAAATATGTATGCAACTCGACGAAAAGCTACTCCCTACTTTACATAAAAATTTAGTTGAAATGGGTATTGGGGTATTATCAGTAAAACCCATGCATTCTTTGGAAGATTATTTTTTACGCATCACTTCAACGCCATCTTATGTTTAGTCTTGTTCAGGTAGAATTGTATAAAATATTTAAGCGTCCAAGAACCTATATCGCTTTTGGAGCAGTGGCTGCACTTATTGGTATTATTCAGTTTGGCCTTAAATTAGATGGAAAAAGTTACCTCGATTTTATGCTGAACGATTTAAGTAGTTCACTTGAAATTGATGGTAAAATTTTAAATGGCTACTTGGTTTGCTACGTGATGCTTCAATTACTATTAGTGCACGTGCCGCTATTAATTGCACTGATAGCCGCCGATATGATTTCTGGTGAAGCAAATATGGGCACGCTGCGTTTGTTACTCATTAAACCTTATAGCCGTACTACGTTATTACTCGCAAAATTTATTGCAGCCATTATCTATACTTTAATGCTACTAGTTTGGCTTGCGATATTGGCATTATTTGGAAGCATGCTTTTATTTGGTACTGATGATATGTTTTTATTAAAAACCAGCTATGTGGTTTTATTAAAAGAGTCCGATGTTTTTTGGCGGTATATTGGCGCTTTTGGCTTTGCAGCCCTTGCCATGACAACCGTTGCGGCGCTTGGTTTTTTCTTATCTGTGTTTGCCGAAAACTCGATAGGGCCCATTGTTGCAACCATGAGCGTGATTGTATTTTTTACCATATTAAGTACGCTTAATATTCCCATATTTAATATTATCAAGCCTTATTTGTTTACTACGCATATGATTGGGTGGAAAGAGTTTTTTGATATTAAAGTAAATGCCTCAAACGAAGCTATTATTGGGAGTATTCAAAATCCAGAGAAAATAATTAAAGCATCGCTAGTACTCGTGGCACATACCATTGGATTTTTTGTCGCCACTTTACTTGTGTTTAGAAAAAAAGATATCCTTAGTTAATATTCGTGTATGAAAAAGTGTCGTTTGTTTGTTTTGTTTATTTTTTGTGTATCGCTTGCTATGGCGCAAGACGCAGCGCAACTCATTAAAAAAGTTAAGGCAAAGCTAGAGCTTGTAGATAATTACGAAGCTACCGGTGTCATGAAAACGGATATTGCATTTATTAAAGCGCCCATAGGAAAAATCAAAATTTATTTTAAGAAGCCCAACTTATTTAAAATCAAAAAAGAAGGCGGCATTTCTTTACTTCCCAAAGGCGGGCTTTCTGTTAATTTAAGTTCACTCATTGCTTCTTCAAACTATACCACTATTGATGCGGGCCTACAAGATATTGGCGCCAAAAAATTAAGGGTGGTAAAATTACTTCCCAACGAAGAAACAAGTGATGTTGTTATAAGTACACTATATATCAACGAAAAAGAAAGTTTAATCGAAAAAGCGGTGACGACCACCAAAGAAAACGGAACTTATACCATGCTTATGAATTACGGGGCCTATAGTAATTACGGCTTGCCTGATAAAGTGGTGTTTGAGTTCAATACTAAAAACTACAAATTACCCAAAGGCATTACGTTAGAGTTTGAAGATGATAGCAAACCGCTTTCTGCTGCTCAGCAGTTAAAAAATAAAAAAGGTCGTGTAGAAATTAGCTATAAAAATTATAGCGTTAACAAAGGTATACCTGCGGCTATATTCAATTAATTACTGCTCTTCAATCCTTTCATCAACAGCGCCAGCAAGCATACGCGCACTTCTTTTGCGTAGTGGATTGATACGCATTTCTTTGTAGCCCTTTCTGGTTCTTATAATTTCGATGCACTCAAATGTAGCTGCTACAAAAGAGCTATGATCAGCAATACCTTTACCAGCAATATCAAAAGCAGTGCCATGGTCTGGACTGGTTCTTACACCCGTTAATCCAGCTGTAAAGTTTACACCTTCTCCAATGGCTAGTGATTTAAATGGAATTAAACCCTGGTCGTGGTACATGGCAAGTACAGCGTCAAATTTTTCATATTGACCTCTTGCAAAAAATGCATCGGCACTGTAAGGGCCAAATACAAGCATGTTGTTTTTACGTGCTTCTGCAATGGCAGGTTTAATAATTTCAAGTTCTTCTTTACCAATAAGACCTTCGTCACCTGCGTGTGGGTTAAGCCCTAGCACAGCAATTTTTGGTTTGTCAATGCTAAAGTCTTGTTGCAAACTTGCATGCATCATTTTTAATTTGCTCATGATGCCTTCTATGGTAATGTATTTATTGACTTCAGCAATGGTAACATGCTCGGTAAGTAGTCCAATGCGTAAGTTTTCAGCTACCATAAACATTAAAACGTCTTTTACGCCAAACAGGTTTTTTAAATACGGCGTATGCCCACTATAGTTAAATGTTTCTGATTGAATATTTTTTTTATGAATCGGCGCGGTAACAAGTCCATCAATATGACCATCCTTTAATGACTGTCCGGCGGCTTCTAAAGATAAACGTCCATATTTGCCACCAATTTCGTTGAGCTGACCTGGTGTAATCACCACCTCTTCTTCCCAACAAGTATAAATATTTACTTGTTTTGGGTTGAGTTTAGAAAAGTCTCTGCCACTTGCATAGCTAAAGTTAGATTCAGGTAGGCTTTTGCGGTAAAAATTGACGCTTTTACTACTGGCAAAAATAACCGGCGTGCAAAAATCAAGTAAACGGCTGTCGGAAAGCGTTTTAAGGATAATTTCTAATCCAATGCCATTTAGGTCACCACATGAAAATCCTATGATTGGTTTTTGCGTCTCAATACTCATCCGGGCTGTTTTAGAGTATAAAATTACGAATATTTGACCCAATAATCGCATGTTTATGGCTTAAGCGTACTTAGGAGGCCAACTAACACTTACGCCTTAGAATTACTTACTTTTGCATGGTGGAATATACACTCAAAAAATCGCTGGGTCAGCACTTCTTAAAAGATGAAAAAATTTGTCTTTCCATTGTGGATGCCATTCCAAACTGTGAACGGCTTGTAGAAGTTGGGCCTGGTGCTGGCGCCATCACAAAATATATTTTACAAAAGCCGGCACTCGATTTTAAAGCAGTAGAATTAGACGACGAAAAAGTAGCGTATCTCGAAAAAACCTACCCTTCTATTAAAGACAAGATTGTACATGAAAGTATTTTAGATTGTGCGCCTCCTTTTTTAGAATCATTTACGGTGGTTGGAAATTTTCCGTACAATATTTCATCTCAAATATTATTTCGTGTACTAGAGTGGAAAGACCAAGTGCCCGTGATGGTTGGGATGTTTCAAAAAGAAGTAGCTAAGCGTATTGTATCAGGGCCGGGTAATAAAGACTATGGTATTTTAAGCGTGCTTGTGCAAGCGTATTACCACGCCGAATATTTATTTGATGTACCTCCCGAATCATTTAATCCGCCACCTAAAGTAGATAGTGGTGTTATTAAATTAACACGCCGTAATGATGTGGTAGAGACGCGCTCAGAAAAATCATTTATTGCCGTTGTAAAAGCAGCATTTGGTCAGCGCCGAAAAATGTTACGCAATCCATTAAAAGGAATGTTTACCCCCGAAACATTACAAGAAGAAATATTTACCAAAAGACCAGAGCAGTTAAGTGTAGCAGATTTTGCAGCACTCACATTTAAAATGAAATAAATTTAACTTGTGAAACCTATTGTAATTATTACCGCACCGGCTCATCCTTATTTGACACAACGCTTGCAGGACAAGGGTTTCGAAGTTGTGCTGTCTGAAGCTATTACCTATAATGAATTAGCGGCTATCATTTCTACGGCTACCGGACTTGTGGTAAGCACGCGTATAAAAATTGATCAGGCCTTACTTGAAAAAGCGGTTGCACTCAAATGGATTGCACGTCTTGGAAGTGGCATGGAATTAATAGATACTGAGTTTGCAGCATCTAAAAATATTATTTGTGTAAGTAGCCCAGAAGGTAATGCGGGTGCAGTAGGCGAACATTCGGTAGCACTTTTGCTAAATCTCATGAATAAACTGAGCGCTAGTTTTGCAGAAGTAAAAAATGGTTTGTGGATTAGAGACGCCAATAGGGCCGATGCACTTTTTGGAAAAACAGTGGGTATTATTGGTATGGGTCATACCGGAAATGCATTTGCAAGTAGGCTTCAATCTTTTGGTGTTCAAATAATGGCGCACGATAAATACAAGCAAGAAACAGATCTAGCAAATATTGAGTTTGTAGACCTTGCTACAATCTGCGCAAATGCCGATGTGGTGAGTTTGCATTTACCATTAACCCCCGAAACACATCATTACGCCTCTACCTCTTTTTTTGCTAGCCTAGTAAAATCGCCCTATTTTATCAATACTTGTAGGGGTAAAGTAACAGATACAACAGCAATGATTACTGCCATAAAAAATGGTCAAATAAAAGCAGCTGGGTTAGACGTGTTAGAAAATGAAAACTTAGGCAGTTACTCTGAGGTAGAAAAACTGCAGTTAGAATGGCTTTGTAACCAGCCTAATGTGATCATTACCCCTCATATTGCCGGTTATAGCCATGAAGCCTTCTATTTAATGGCAAAAATTGTACTTGACAAGCTTGGAATCTAATTAAATTAATTATTTTTGACATCCAACGCTGCAGTCAAATGTGGCGTTGTCTTTTTTTATCCAACTTAAAGCTACTATATGAGTGATACGAATATGTATGTAACGATGGAAACATTTGAAAAAATGCGCGAAGAGTTACAAAAAATGAAATCTATAGACCGTCCTGCGGCCTCTAGAGCGATCGCTGAAGCAAGAGAGAAAGGTGATTTAAAAGAAAATGCAGAATATGATGCGGCAAAAGAAGCGCAGGGTATGCTTGAAGCAAAAATCAAGCAATTGGAAGGTGTGATTGCCAATGCTAAAATTGTAGATACGAAAACGATCGATACCAGTAAAGTAACCATACTTACCAAAGTGACTATAACCAATATGGCCACTAAAAAAACAGTTACCTATCAGCTTGTAGGTGAAAAAGAAGCGGATTTAAAAGCACAAAAAATTTCAGGTACTTCTCCAATTGGAAAAGGTTTGATGGGAAAAGTAGTGGGAGAAATTGCAGAGATTCAAACGCCTGCTGGTGTTTTGAAATTTAGAGTGGACAATATCACTGTTTAATTATACTATATGACTTTGTTTTCTAAAATCATTGCTGGAGAAATTCCTTCTTACAAAATTTTGGAAGACGAAAATTTTTATGCCTTTTTAGACGTGTTTCCGTTAGTGGAAGGGCATGTGCTCATTGTTCCTAAAAACGAAACCGATAAGTTTTTTGATTTATCAGATACCTACCTTCAAAAAATATTGCTGTTTGCAAAACCAATAACTACAGCTATCGAAAAAGCATTTCCTTGTAACCGTTGTGGTATAAGTGTTATAGGGCTTGAAGTACCACATGCGCATCTTCATTTGATGCCCATCAATAGCGCCAATGATATTAATTTTACCAGAGAAAAAATGACGGTAACGCCTGAATGGTTAGCGCTAGTACAAAGTAAAATTGTTGATGCTTTATAAGCAGCCAAGCCTATTTTATAGTTTAATTTTTCCTGGATTTTTTGCAATAAAATCGTCCCATCCTTTAAATCCTTTTCCACCCGCTGCCGCCAGTGGTGATGAGCTCTGGTAGTAATGACATAGTGCAACGGCGAGGGCATCCGTGGCATCAAAGTATTGTGGCTTTACTTCTATTTGAAG
>JAOASV010000254.1 GCA_030158535.1 Sediminibacterium sp. | reverse complement strand
GAGTATCGATAGTATTGTTTCTTCTAACGGGCAGGAAGATCATGTGAGCATGGGTGCCAACGCTGCCACCAAATGCCTTCGTGTTATAAATAATGTAGAAAAAGTAATAGCTATAGAACTTTTAAGTGCAGCACAAGCACTTGAATTTAGAAGGCCTGCCAAAAGCTCCGAACCCATCGAAAAACTAGTGGCTACACTCCGTGAAAAAGTGTCTTTTGTGGCTTTAGACAGGCTCATGCACCCAGATATGGTAACGGCTACTCAAATTATAGCTTCATACGCCTTATAGCGTAGATTTTAGCGTAACTTTGTAGGGTAAAAACTGACACATGTCTGAAGAAAAGAGTTTGAATTTTATAGAAGAAATTGTAGAAGCAGATTTAGCGGCTGGCAAACACCAGTCGATCGTAACGCGTTTTCCGCCAGAGCCCAATGGATATTTACATATTGGCCACGCTAAAAGTATTTGTTTGAATTTTGGTTTGGCTCAAAAGTATGGAGGTAAAACCAATTTACGTTTTGATGATACCAACCCAGTTACCGAAGAAACAGAATATGTAGAGAGCATTAAAAACGATGTTAAATGGCTTGGTTTTAATTGGGCCGAAGAATTATATGCCTCTAACTATTTTGATCAAATACATGGCTTTGCGGTTCGTTTAATTGAAATGGGGCTTGCTTATGTAGATGATAGTAGTTCGGAAGAAATTGCTGCCCAAAAAGGAACACCTACACAGGCGGGTACTCCAAATATTTACAGGAGCAGAACGGCCGCTGAAAATTTGCAACTTTTTGAAGACATGCGTCTTGGTAAATTCGCCGATGGCGAAAAAGTATTACGCGCTAAAATTGATTTAGCAAGTAGTAACATGCTGATGCGTGACCCTATTATTTATAGAATTAAACACGCGCATCATCACCGTACTGGTAACAAATGGTGCATTTATCCGATGTACGATTTTGCACATGGTCAAAGTGATGCCATCGAAAATATTACACACTCAGTTTGTACGCTTGAGTTTATTCCGCACAGAGAACTGTATAACTGGTTTATAGAAAAACTATCGATATTCCCTTCTAAGCAATACGAGTTTGCGCGTTTAAATATGACCTATACGGTTATGAGTAAGCGTAAATTATTACAACTGGTTCAAGAAAATCACGTAACAGGATGGGACGACCCACGTATGTCTACCATTTCTGGTATGCGCCGTAGAGGCTATCCAGCAGCGGCTATCAGAGAATTTTGCGACCGTATTGGTATTGCAAAACGTGATAACCTCATTGATATTAGTTTACTTGAATTTTGTGTGCGTGAAGATTTAAATAAAACGGCCGTGCGTCGCATGGTGGTATTTGATCCCTTAAAAGTGATCATCACCAACTACACAGGTGAGGGTGAAATACTTCATTCAGAAAACAATCCAGAAGATCCAAATGGAGGTACCAGAGAAGTGCCGTTTAGCAAAGAAATTTTTGTGGAGCGTGACGACTTTATGGAAGAGCCTTCAAAAAAATATTTTAGACTAGCGCCTGGTCAAATGGTGCGTTTAAAAAGTGCTTATATTATTAAGTGCGACAATTTTGTAAAAGATGCTAACGGCAATATAACAGAACTTCACTGCTCGTATATCCCTGAAAGTAAGAGTGGATCAGATACTTCTGGTATTAACGTTAAAGGAACACTTCACTGGGTAAGTGCAGCACATGCAATACCAGCAGAGGTTCGTTTATACGACCGTTTATTTAATGTAGAAGATGTTGCTGCTGCCGAAGGTGATTTTAAAGATTATATCAATACAGATTCTTTAACGGTAGTGCCGCATGCATACGCAGAGCCTGCATTGTTACAAGATAGTATGGGTGTTGGTTTTCAATTTTTGCGCAAAGGATATTTCTGTGCCGATAAAGATAGCACCCCAACAAAACTGGTATTTAATAGAACCGTAGGATTAAAAGATACTTGGGCTAAAGAAGTAAAAAAAGGAGCATAGCGTATGCACTTGCAAGCTAGGTTTAATAAACACTGGGCTCAAACCTTTCCTCAATTTAGTAAGGATGGCCATTTTGTGCTTGCTGTTAGCGGTGGTGCTGATAGTGTGGTGCTTGCGCACTTGTTAAAAGGTGCTGGCATCAATTTTGAAATAGCCCATTGCAATTTTAAACTAAGAGGAGCAGAGAGTGATAGGGATGAAGCCTTTGTAAAAAACCTAGCCGTTACTTTAGATGTTCCTTTTTCTTGCAAACATTTTGATACAGAGACGTACGCTACTACGCATAAAATATCAATACAAGAAGCAGCCAGAGATTTGCGTTATGCATGGTTTGCTACTTTTAATACGGTTGTAATTACAGCACATCACGCCAATGATAATATTGAAACGGTATTCATGCATTTTTGCAGAGGTACCGGTATTGCCGGTTTAACGGGTATAGAGCCCTATAAAGTAATTGAGCGTTTATTACGCCCTCTGCTTATTTTTCATAAGCAAGAAATTTTAGACTATGCCAAAGAGGCTGGTATAGCTTTTGTGGAAGACAGTTCTAATGCAAGTGATAAATACACACGCAACTTTTTTAGGCATCAAATACTAGCAGCTGTGCAGGAAGTATATCCTCAAGCTGAACATAATATTTTACATACTATCAAGCATTTAAGAGAAGTATCGGAAGTGTATAAAGCGGCCATGCAAAAGATTGTAAGTAAACTGCAATTTATCAATGGTAATGAAATTCATATACCGGTACTTATGTGGCAAAAAGCAAAGCCACTGGATACCATTACTTTTGAAATGTTGTACCCATATGGATTTACGGCTGCTCAAATGCCAGAAGCGATAAAACTTTTGAGTGCACATAATGGCGCGGTATTAATTTCTCCAACGCACCGCCTAATTAAAAATAGAAACTGGATGATTTTGGCGCCGCTAGCTACAGCTACTAATACGAGTGTAGTTGTGGTGGATCAAAATGATACTTCCGTTAATTTTCCGGGCGGAACACTTGCCTTGCAAAATACTGCGGCTCAAGTGCCTGAAACTTCTGATATCAATACTTGTTTGGTGGATGCTGCTGCATTACAGTACCCGCTTATTTTGCGCCCCGCTGCTACCGGCGATTATTTTTACCCGCTGGGCATGCAAAAGAAAAAGAAGCTCAGTAAATTTTTTATTGATCTCAAGCTTTCTAAAACAGCCAAAGAAAAAGTGTGGGTACTGGTATCAGACAACCGCATTGTATGGGTAATTGGCTACCGCATAGACAACCGCTTTAAATTAACACCTGCATCTAGTGCCGCCGTTAAACTTTCTTTTTCACCTATTGCATTATAAATGCAAATAAGCTGACACCTGGCTTATAAAATTTTGAATGGGATCAAATCCTGGGAAAATTTTACACGCAATAATTAAAAATCCTACACCCCAAACAGAGCCCCAAAAGTGAGCCGAGTGGTTGATATTGTCACCACCTCTTTTAGACATATAAATGGTTAGGAGTAAATAAAGTGGACCAAAAATAAAACCTGGTATAATGGGTGGGATGATAAAGAGTCCAATTTTAATAGTAGGGTCTAAAAACACGCCCGCAAATACAACCGCCGATACGGCGCCGGAGGCGCCAAGGCTTCTGTAATGTTTGTTATTACGCTGCATGATATAGGTGGGAATGAGGCACACAATGAGTGCCGTTAGGTACATGGCTAAATACAGTGCTTTCCCTTTTTCATTGAATAAAACAATAAAATATTTTTCTACAAAATCGCCAAACATGTAAAACGAAAACATGTTAAATGCTAAATGTCCAAGGTCGGCGTGGATAAAACCATTGGTAATAAAGCGCCACCACTCATTGTCGTTTTTTATAGCTGGCGGATAAAATATAAAATCGTTGATTACTTTTTTATTGGCAAATCCAAATAAAGAAAGCGCAACAGTAATGGCTAAAAGGGTGAGGGTTATGGTATACATAAATTAGTTATGGTGGTATTTTTCGTTTCTTAAAATGGTGCAAGCACGGTATAGCTGCTCCGCTAAAATAAGTCTTACCAGCATGTGCGGAAATACAAGTGGTGATAAGCTCCAGCAAAAATTAGCTCTTGTAAAAATGGTTTCATCTACACCATATGCACCGCCTATTAAAAAAACAATTTTACGGGTGCTTTCATTGGCCCTTTGTTGTAAAAAACTAGCCAGCTTGGGCGACGTAAAAGTTTGTCCCCTTTCGTCTAGTAGCACTAAATAATCGGAAGGGTCTAGGCCTTGTAAAATAATGGCCGCTTCTGCTTTTTTTAGAGCCGATTCCGATAAACTACCCGCATTTTTGGGTGGACTCATAATATGCCAGCTCGCCGGAAAATAATTAGTGATGCGCTTTGAAAAGTCTTCGATGCCCATTTTAGCATACGATTCGTGCGGTTTGCCTACAGACCAAAGCTCAATTTTCATGCGGGTAATTAATTTCGCACTAAATTTAGGCTTTTAAAATATAGTATGCGTCATTTATTGCTAATTCTGGTTTGTTTCATGATGATTTATGTGGTTACTGCACAAGAACAAACAGCTATTGATTCAGTAACTAAAGCAAAAAGAGTTAGGTTGGTGGCTTCTATATTTGGAGGTAGTTATGGCGCATCATTTATTTCGCTCAACAAAGCCTGGTATGCCAATTATCCAAGAAGTCGTTTTCAATTTTATAACGATGGGAAAGAGTGGCTTCAAATGGATAAAGTAGGTCATTTTTATTCGAGTTATAACCTTGCACGTATCAGTCATAAAGGTTGGGCATGGACAGGCATCCCTGAAAAAAAAGCAGTAGTACTATCAGCATTAACAAGCTTATCATATTTAACCATCATTGAAACCATGGATGGTTTTTCGGCAAACTGGGGATGGAGTTGGTATGACGTAACTGCAAATACAGCAGGGGTGTTGTTATGGAGTGCGCAGCAGCTCAAATGGGAAGAACAAAAATTTCGTTTAAAATATAGTGCGCACTATAATAATTACGCAGATCCCATGCTGCAAGCACGCGCCAATAATTATTTTGGAAAATCTTTACCTGAACGTTTTTTAAAAGACTACAATGCACAAACTATTTGGTTAAGTGCCAACGTAAAAAGTATTTGGCCGGAAGCTAAAGTGCCTAAATGGTTAAATATCGCTGCCGGATATGGAGTAGACAATACTTTTGGGGGTTATGAAAATAAATGGACCGTTAATACGCCAGCTGCGAGTTATACATATGCACGTCCTGATTTAAAAAGAAGTCGCCAATATTATTTGTCTATCGATGTAGATTTTGACCGCATCAAAACAAATAAAAAATGGGTGAGGGGTGTACTTACATTTTTAAACTTCATCAAACTGCCTGCGCCTGCTATATCGCTGAGTAACGGAAAACTAAGTGGTAGTTTGCTCTATTTTTAATTAGCCTTTTCTTAGATATTTTGTAAGGATTACAATTGTTTGTCCTTCAATTTTTCCTTCAATTTGCTCGGTGTTGTCGGCTACCAGTCTAATATTTTTAACCACTGTGCCTAATTTTGCATTGAGTGTAGAACCTTTTACATCCAATGATTTTGTAAGCACCACCGTATCGCCATCTTGTAAAATCATACCATTGCTGTCTTTGTGTAAATCTACACTGCCATCATTTTCATGATCACCTGTTGATTTTGCCCAAGCCATAGTATCATCATCAAAATACATCATGTCAAGTGCGTCTGCAGCCCAACTTTGATCTTTTAATCTATTTAATAAACGCCAGCTTACTACTTGTACCGCCGGAACCTCACTCCACATCGCTTCATGTAAACAAGCCCAGTGCGTACTATCTAGTTCTTCTTTTTTGTTGATTTGAGCCGTGCATTTTGCACAAATGAGAATGCCTTCTTCGTTGTTTGTGGGAACTTCGTATACACTTAAGTTAGCAGTTGATTTACAAAGTTCGCAGGTGTTACCGCTTCGTGCAATGAGGTCTTTCTCGTTTTTCATGTTTGCTTGTTGAGGATGTTATTTGCGCGAATGTAAGGAATTTGTTGGGGTTTGCTTTTAGGATTCTCGCTACGTGTAAAAAATGAAACTCTCTACTCTAAAAAATCCAAGTAATTTGCCGACATACAGATGAAATTATTCAACGCGAACACCAACATTCGCATGTATTGGATTGGAAAATATTCGATCAAAAAGTGAGGAAAAAAAATTAGAGATCAAATATCCTTGCAAAGTGATTTTCTAGGTGATTGCGCATGCCAATTCTAAATTGTTCTGGATGTCGGTGCTTCGTCTAGCAAAATGTCGATGCCAGGCACCGACAGCAGCAAATCCAGCGCAGACGAGTAGAAGACAAACCATGTCTGATAGTCGGGGTGCGGGGCTGG
>JAOASV010000253.1 GCA_030158535.1 Sediminibacterium sp. | reverse complement strand
ACGCATGGGCATTAAAGTACTAGGGCCAGATATCAATGAATCACTTAACGGTTTTGCCGTTAACCAAAAAGGTGAAATTAGATTTGGTCTGGGTGGATTAAAAGGTGTGGGTGAAGCTGCTATTGAAACTATTATTACGGAAAGAGAAAAAGGTGGTTCTTTTGCAAGCATTTTTGATTTTATCAAAAGAGTAATTAGCAGATCTGTCAATAAAAAATCTTTAGAAAGTTTAGCATACTCTGGCGCCTTCGATTGCTTCACCGATTTTCATAGAGCACAGTATTTTAAAATACCCGATGGTGAGCGCGTTTCAGGTCTCGAAAAAATTATCAATTACGGACAAGCATTACAAAGCCTAAGTGCTGGATCTACCAATACCCTTTTTGGCGATCTTTCTTCTGCCATGCAAGTGCCAGTTCCAAAGCTTACCAAAACAGAACCTTGGACCCTCACCGAATTACTGGAACATGAAAAAGATGTAACAGGTATGTTTATGAGTGGTCATCCACTTGATCATTTCAAATTTGAACTGCGCTATTATGGCATTACCAATATTGCAGATTTTAATGAAATAAAAGAAACGCTTCATTTACAACCCAACCCGGGTCGTGCCATTAAAGTGGCCGGACTTATTATTGACGTGCAACACCGCGTTACTAAAACGGGTAAAAACTTTGGTTCTTTTGCCATCGAAGATTTTAGTGGTAAAACCGAATTTGTTTTATGGAGTGAAGATTATATCAAGTTTCAAAATTATTTAGACAAGGGGCAAAACGTTTTACTCAACGGATTTTTTAGACCTCGATACAACCGTCCTAACGAGTTTGATTTTAAGGTAAGTTCTATCAACTTACTAGAGACCGTAAAACAAAATTTAACCAGAAGTTTAGACATTAATATTCATGCTGCTTCCCTTACGCCGCAGTTTGTTGATTTCATTGAAACCAACGTTAAAAAATACCCGGGCAAGTCCAGCCTTCGATTTAATGTTTTGGAACCCAAAGAAAACTTGTTGGTAAGTTTATACAGTTTTGACAAAGGATTCCAAATGAATGAGGAAATGGCAGGCTTTTTACTCGATAATCCAGACGTGGAGGTGCAAGTAGGACTTGTTGGCTAATGTGGAAAAGTCAATGTGGCAGTTGCAGGGTTTGGATTTAAATTTGACACTTCTTACATATTCAACTTTACTTACAATTTTAAATAAAAAATTATGGCTTTAGAATTAACAGATGCCAATTTTCAGGCAACCGTATTAGACAGCGACAAATTAACTTTAGTGGATTTTTGGGCAGAATGGTGTGGACCTTGCAGAGCTATTGGACCAGTTATCGAAGAATTAGCAAAAGAATATGATGGCAAAGTAAATATTGGAAAAGTTAACGTAGACAACAACCCTAATTTGAGTGTTAACTACGGTATCACTTCTATCCCTGCTATCTTATTTATCAAAGGTGGTCAAATTGTAGACAAACAAATTGGCGCAGTACCTAAGTCGGTACTTGACAAAAAGATACAATCTTTAATGTAAGACTAGTATCTTACCACTTTAACCTAGCCTAAACAAATAGCATGGACAAATTTCACGGCGTATTAGGAATCATCCTTATTCTAGCCATTGCCTTTTTATTTTCAAACAATAAAAGAAGGATCAATTATAGATTAGTCGTGAGTGGCATGCTACTTCAAGTACTGATTGCAGTGCTTGTTTTAAAAGTTCCGCCCGTTACCTGGTTTTTTCAAAAACTAGGCCACGGTATGGAAAAAATTGAACGTTTTGCTAGAGAAGGTGTTGCCTTTGTGTACAGAGGTGTAATGGTAAACGCACCAGATGGTGTTAAAGACTTTGGACAAGGTGGATTTGTATTTGCTTTTAGCGTTACCGCTACCATTATATTGGTGTGTGTGTTGGTAGCTATTTTATACCACTTTGGTGTGATGCAATTTATTGTATCGATCATCGCTAAAGCCATGAACTTTATCATGCGCGTAAGTGGTGCCGAAGCATTAAGTAATGTAGCGAGTGCCTTTGTGGGTCAGGTAGAAGCGCAGGTAATGATCCGTCCTTATTTAAATGGTATGACCAAAAGCGAGCTACTTGCTAGTATGAGTGGTAGCCTTGCTTGTATTGCCGGCGGTATCTTAATTGTATACGCTAATATGGGTGCGAAAGCCGAGTATTTATTAACGGCTAGTTTAATGGCAGCTCCTGGCGCACTTGTTATTTCTAAAATTGTTTTCCCTGAAACCGAAGAATCGGAAACCATGGGAAAAGTAAAACTGGAAGTAAAAAGCCCATACAGTAATATTATTGATGCCATTTCTCATGGCGCTAGCGATGGAATGAAAATTGCCGTGAACGTAATTGCCATGCTTATTGGTTTTATTGCCTTAATTGCTTTTTTAAACTACATGCTAGGTTTAGTTTACCCTGGTTTATCACTTGATTTTATTTTTAGTAAAATATTTTATCCAATGGCTTGGGCCATGGGTGTTCCAGGCCAAGACGTAGCCAATGCTGCTACCCTACTGGGTCAAAAATTAACCATCAACGAGTTTGTTGCGTTTAACAATTTGACCACAAAAGCCGTTCCAATCGTATCAGAAAAAGGACTCTTGATTGTAAGTATCGCTATTTGCGGTTTTGCAAACTTTAGCAGCGTTGGTATGCAAATTGGTGGTATTGGTGAACTTGCTCCTTCCCGTAGAGCCGATCTTGCCAAACTAGGCTTAAAAGCCTTATTGTGCGGTACTTTGGCGTCTTATTTATCGGCTAGTATTGCCGGTATTTTAATGGGTTAGTCTCAAACTTGTTGTAACTTTGCAGCCTAAATAAATGACTGCGAGATGGGTACCAACAAAGCTGCCATTGTTTCTTTAGTAGAAGCAACCAAAGACAAAGAACTCCAACAAATAGCCAATAAAATAATCAACAAAGAACGTATTTCTTTTGATGACGGCGTTTTGCTATTTGAAAAAGGATCTTTATCGTGGCTTGGTACACTTGCCAATTATGTGCGCGAACAAAAGCACGGCGACAAAACGTATTTCAATAAAAATTTCCATATCGAGCCTACCAATGTTTGCGTATTCTCATGCAAGTTTTGTTCCTACTCAAAACTATATGCCAATAGAGAAGAAGGCTGGGAATTAAGCATCGAGCAAATGATGCATATTGTAAAAAGTTACGACGGCAAACCCGTTACTGAAGTGCATATTGTAGGCGGCGTTCATCCAAAAATGAACCTCAACTTTTTTCTTGAATTATTACAAGCCATTAAAGCACACCGTCCAGATTTACATATCAAAGGCTTTACTCCTGTAGAGCTCGATTATATGTTTAGAAAAGCAAAAGTTACCACAGAGGAAGGCATGAAACTTGCGCACGAGGCAGGGCTCGATTCATTACCTGGTGGTGGTGCCGAAATTTTTCATCCAGAAATTAGACAGCAAATTTGTGAAGACAAAGTTGACGCAGAGGGTTGGTTGCATATTCATAAAGTAGCGCACGATTTAGGTATGCATAGTAACGCTACATTATTATATGGCCATATCGAAAAATACTGGCACCGCATAGATCATATGGAACGCCTACGTCAACTGCAAGATCAAACAGGTGGCTTTAATACTTTTATTCCTTTAAAGTTCCGTAACCAAGATAATGATATGAGTCATGTAGCAGAATCCACTACTATTGAGGATATGCGCATGTATGCAGTATCTCGCCTCTACATGGATAATTTTGCGCATTTAAAAGCCTACTGGCCAATGCTTGGAAGACAAAACGCGCAGCTCACTTTATCTTTTGGCGTCAATGATATTGATGGTACGATCGACGACTCTACAAAAATTTATGCAATGGCTGGTAGTGAAGAACAAACGCCTACTATGAGCACTGCCGAACTTGTTAGACTGATCAAACAAGTAAAAAGAGAGCCGATAGAGCGTGGTACACTTTACAATGAGATAAAAAATTATGCGTTGGTTCCGGATGAGGAGCTCGTTTAACACTCTGATAAACTAATGGGCACATGCACCGCAAGTCCACCATCGGCGGTTTCTTTGTATTTGCTATTCATGTCTTGTGCGGTATCCCACATGGTTTGAATCACTTTATCTAAACTAACAATAGCAAAATCGGGCGTACCCTGAAGCGCAAGTTGTGAAGCCGTAATAGCTTTTACCGCACCCATCGTATTTCGCTCAATACATGGTATTTGAACGAGGCCTCCAATAGGATCACATGTAAGTCCTAAATGATGTTCCATAGCAATTTCAGAAGCCATCAGTACTTGACGCTGCGAGCCTCCCATTAGTGCAGTTAAGCCTGCTGCAGCCATTGCAGAGGAAACACCGATTTCTGCTTGACATCCACCCATTGCGGCAGAAATGGTAGCACCTTTTTTAAATAAGCTGCCTATTTCTGATGCAGTTAATAAATAAGTGATAATATTTTCTTCGATTTCTTTAGAAGATTTTCCATGCGCACAAAAACAAATATAATATTGCAGCACTGCAGGTATTACACCGGCAGCACCATTGGTAGGTGCAGTTACTACTCTACCAAATGAAGCGTTTTCTTCATTGACAGCAAGTGCGAACACACTTACAAAATCTAGGATATAACTAAAATCATTGCCGCCTTTTTGTATCAGCGATGTCCATGCGTCGTACCCATCATACACGCTATCTTTTAACAAACGCATATTCATAGAAGCTGCTCTCCGCTTCACTTCTAGGCCACCAGGCAGCATCCCTCCTTGGTGAACACCACGGTACATACAATCCCGCATGGCATACCAAATTTTGAGTACCCCTTCTTTAATTTCAGATTCACTATGCCTTGTGAGCTCGTTTTCAAAAACAATATCACGAATAGTGAGTCCTGTTTTCATGCACCAGTGGAGTAAATCATTGGCATGACCTATCGTAAATGGAACTTCTATATTTTCTTTTTGATCAAGTGCTTTACCTTCCTGTACAATAAAACCACCTCCTATCGAAAAATAAGTTTCGGCTATTTTATTTCCATCTTTTAATGCTATCAAAAATGTAAGTCCGTTTGGATGATATGGCAGTGATTCATTTTTTAAAAACTCAATATGATGCTTTACCGAAACATTCGCAATAAGCTCGTCCATAATACCAACATCAATGGTTTCAGGATCATATCCCATTAACCCCAGCATCACCGCAATATCAGTTCCATGCCCTTTACCCGTTTTGGCCAGTGACCCATAGAGTAAAACTGTTATGGAATCAATTTGATCCGTTTTTTGGGAAGACTCCAGTTTTTGCATCACATCTAGCGCTGCGCGCCATGGGCCTAGGGTATGGGAACTAGAAGGCCCCACACCAATTTTAAACATATCAAATACCGATATAAAATCATGCTCCGCCATCATACAATCGTTGTAATCACAAAACTAACGAAAGTTAGCAAAAACTAGGCTTTTTTACAACGAAGCTAACTTATCCCCATTAACTGTTCCGCTGCTTTTGGTGGCATCATGGTAAGCCAAGATTCACGAACTTTGCTGCGCAATCGAACCCATTTTTAAAACTATTTAATAAAATAAGCATGCTAATCTCAACACTCCTTGACCGTTTCGCAGAACCAGAAACCCTCAAAATGGCCAAATTAGGTCGCGAATTAAGGGCAAAAGGCATTGACGTAATTGACCTTAGTTTAGGAGAACCTGATTTTGATACACCGCAGCACATTAAAGATGCAGCCATTAAAGCCATCAATGATAACTGGAGCCACTACACCCCTGTTGCTGGTTTTGCAGATTTGAGAGAAGCTGTTTGTACCAAATTAAAAAGAGATAATAATTTAGATTACCTACCAGAAAATATTGTGACTTCTACCGGTGCCAAGCAAAGTTTAGCAAACGCTATTTTAGCTTTAGTAGACGAAGGTGATGAAGTAGTCATTCCAACACCATACTGGGTTACGTATTCGGAACTTGTAAAAATTGCACGTGGTAAAGTGGTTGAAATTAGAACTACCGTTGCCAACCAATTTAAAACAACACCCGCCGAATTAGAAGCAGCGATTACACCAAAAACAAAAGTGTTTATGTTTTCGTCGCCGTGTAATCCTTCAGGTGCCGTATATACATTAGCTGAATTAACAGCGCTTGTAGAAGTGTTTAAAAAGCATCCAAACATTATTATTTTATCAGACGAAATTTACGAATACATCAATTTTGAAGGCAAGCATGAGAGCATCGCGCAATTTGCTGAGATCAAAGACCAAGTAGTTGTGATCAATGGCCTTAGTAAAGGTTTTGCCATGACAGGTTGGAGACTTGGTTACACAGCTTCTAATACCACCATTGCAAAAGCCATGGAAAAATTACAAGGTCAGTTTACAAGTGGCACTTGTTCTATTACACAAAAAGCTGAAGTAGAGGCGCTTTCTGG
>JAOASV010000252.1 GCA_030158535.1 Sediminibacterium sp. | reverse complement strand
ATAAAAGGAGAAGTTGGACTTCTCCTTTATAATATATTGAAAATCAATGTTTTAATTTTGTGCGCTTATGCCATTCCTGGGAAAAGAGGACGGCCAATACCTGCTCTAAAAGGCCAAGGCATCGCCAAAAGGATTAAAATCAACGCAATCACATACAAAATACGTGTTGGACCTGGTTTTAATGTTTTCTTATATTTCACATGGCCAATGGTGATTAAAGCAATCGCCAAAAGCATCGAGAAAATGTGTTCCACTGCCCAAAAGCGACTAGCTGCATCTTTCATGGTTGCCCCCATTCCAGCAGATTGGATCATTTTAAGCCCTAAAGGACCGGTAATGTATTGGTATAAACCTATTAGTAAACTTGCATGGGCACTCATTAATAGTGTTCTGCTAGTCTTTAAGGCATCCTTTTGGGTAAATAACTTGTAAATACTAATAAGTAAGGCAATCAATACGACCCATCTTAAAGTACTGTGTAAATGTAAAAGTCCGTTATACATAGTCTTATTTTGTCGCTAAAGTAATCAATTAATTTTAAAGTGGTTAGTACACCCAGTCAGCGACGAATAAATTGGTGTCTCTGGTGCCTTTATTATTCCTGTTAGAAGCAAAGATGATTTTTTTGCCATCTGGGCTAAACATGGGGAAAGCATCAAAGCCTTTATCTCTACTTATTTTAACCAAGCCAGATCCGTCTAGATTGATCAAGTACATATTAAAAGGGAATCCTCTTTTATATTCATGGTTACTGCAGAAAATGATTTGCTTACCATCTGGGGTGAAATTCGGCGCCCAATTGGCTTGACCTAAGTGGGTGATTTGTTTTGCTTCGGAACCATCTACATTCGCCACCCAAACTTCCATATTGGTTGGGGCGACCAATCCTTCCTTTAAAAGACTTGCATATTCTTCCACTTCTGTTGCTGTTTTTGGACGACTCGCTCTCCAAACAATTTTTTTACCGTCTGGGCTAAACCAAGCACCACCATCATACCCTAGCGCATGGGTGACTTTCTTTTCTTTGCCGGTAGCAATATCCATCACATATAAATCCAAATCGCCGTCTTTATCACTGCAATAAATCATTTTCTTTCCATCATAAGATAAAGTGGCTTCTGCATCATACCCTTTAGCAGTCGTTAATTTTTTAATCACATTGCCATTGGTATCTGCCATAAAAATGTCATAGGTATTGTATAAAGGCCAGATATATTTATTGCCATACTTCGCACGATCCACTGGAGGCGGACAGTCTGCGCTACCTTCATGGGTGGATGCATAGATGATATGCTTGCCATCTTTCATAAAATAAGCACAAGTCGTTCTACCCTTTCCTGTGCTCACTAATTTATATTTAAATGGATCTACTCCATTCAATGGAAGTTGACCCATAAAAATTTGATCACAAACAATCCCTTCCTTAGGATTGGTTTTTTGGAAAATAACTTTTTTGCTATCAAAGCTCCAATAAGCTTCTGCATTGTCCCCGCCGAATGTCAATTGTTGCACATTTTTA
>JAOASV010000251.1:26159-33158 GCA_030158535.1 Sediminibacterium sp. | reverse complement strand
ACTTTGGATGAAGTGCGTGAAGCAGATATTTTATTACACGTTGTAGACGTTTCACATCCTTTATACGAAGACCAAATTGGTGTTGTAAATCATACACTACAAGAGCTAAAAGCCTTTGACAAGCCCATTCTTACCATCTTTAACAAACTTGATTTATATGAGTCTGTTACTTTTGATGAATGGCTTGAAGACGAAGTAAAGCAAGAGTTGTTATTAGAACTTAAAGAAAAGTGGGACCGCGCTACCAATAATAATTGTGTATTTATTTCTGCACTGGAAAGAAAAAATATTGACGCTCTGCGTGAAATTATTTTAACCAAAGTGCGTGAACTCTATCAAATACGTTACCCTTACAGAGACGTTCATTTTTAATTACATGCTTTCTCTTTTTTCCAAAACACCCACTTGGCATAAAATTACAGATGCGCCATTATCACTAGATTGGCAGTCAAACAATATGTGTATTGTGGAAGTGGCGGATAAAAAAATAACCCTCGGAAAATTTCAGGATCAAATTTTTGCCTTTGCACAAAAATGCCCTCATGCCAGCGGGATCATGGCAGATGGCTTTATAGACGCCGCCGGAATGGTGGTATGTCCACTGCACCGGTACCGGTTTAGCCTCCAAAATGGGCGGAATACCACCGGCGAAGGCTATTATTTAAAAACCTACCCTACCCAAATGCGGGAAGATGGCCTTTATGTTGCTATTTAGCACTGTTTTTTAATGATTTTTGCAACTAGATTTTGCCAGATTGCAAATTTTCCTATTTTTGCAACCCCATGGTACTCAACCGTGGGAAACATATTCCTCCTTAGCTCAGTTGGTTAGAGCATCTGACTGTTAATCAGAGGGTCTCTGGTTCAAGTCCAGAAGGGGGAGCAATAATGATAAAAAGGTTATACTTTTATAGTGTAACCTTTTTTGTTTCAGCATTATCTCATGTAATGAATATTTATTTGACTCGGATCAATTTTTCTTTTCCATCCTCAACCTCGATCCGGAATACCCTATAGGGCGTATTTAGAAATTTATGGGTAAGTGAAGGTTCAATTAGTAAATCTTGATGGATATACTTTGGTGAATTGCATTTTTTAAAATTCCCAATGCTATCTACTAAAAAGTGGCTGGGCGTACCCGAAAATCCAAACTCGATTTTAGGGCTTATGGAATTTTTGGAAATTAATTGAATCCCCTTCGGATTATTTTTAGATATAAAAGACTTCCAAGCATCCTTGTCTGTATCTACCGAAATGTCGATAAAAATAACATTTGGATTTGAGATCAAATTCTTTTTCAATTTTTCAAGATCGATTTTTTCATTTAGTGAAGGGCCACACCAGGTTGCCCAAAATGTTAAGTAAAGGGTTTTCCCTTGGAAAGTTTTTAGATCTACTTCATTTCCTTGAATATCTTCAAAACCAACTTTAGGTGTTTTTTTGAGCTTGCCATTTTCAAAATCCCAAAGAACTGTGGCGTTGTATAAGTTAAGGCTAGCATCAGTTCCAAATCTCTCATTTTTTATTATTAGAGGCTCACCAAAGAGGAATACATTGAAAACAATAAAGGAAATTAGGGCTATCCCGATTTTGATGTTCAATCTGAACTCTTTACGAGTGATTGCTAAAGCCGAAATAGCAAATAGGATTACTAAATTGAAATGTGGAAAATACAATAGTTCCAGAGGCTGAAATATAAATAATACTAAAAGAAGGAATAGGAGAAAATGTAGCTTTGTTTGTTTGTTGATCAATCCAGCAAAGTAAAATCCGATAAAGGCCAGCAGGAGTGGAAGCCATTTTAAAGAGGCAACATTGTTAATCTGTACCACTTTGGTAAAAAATAAGATAATTAGAAATACTGAACCAACTATGCTAAGAACGCCTAGGAGTAGCCGAAAAATTATTCCCATTTCTTTTCGATCATTTTTGGCGAATATAATCAAATATCCTAAGTGTGATTTTATTTAGTATTAAATAAAAAAATGCTTTTTGAGGTCTCGATTTTTTTAAGTACCCTCTTTGCATAGTTTTTCCTCAGCATTTCTGAAGTTCTATAGTATTATGGGTAGTCAGGAATTATTACTAGATTGTCGAAATCGTAATTGGATACTAGTTATGGAATCTGCCATGAAGAATTAATCTACTTTTTGCAGTTGGTGCTGGACACTTGGGAGGAAGTCATGGCATGCTTGAGCTTCTTAGAAAGCATGGATATAAGGTGAAAGAAATAAAATAGTGACCTCCTGCAAATTGACACGAAGTTCAACCCTTTAATTTCCTGATAGTAACATACTCAATCATCGCATTATAGTTGCATCTTTCGTCGGTAAGGGGAGCACTAAAAGAAAAAAGGGTTATACTTTGATAGTATGACCCTTTTTTCTTCATAATTCTAGCACCTGTCATTTACCACGTCATCCTTGAATTGAAGTATCTGTTTCTTCATTTCCTTAATCTCCTTCATCTTCTGTTCCAAAGAAATCAACTTGTCATCCAAAATTTCGAGTTTTTGTTTCTTGGTGTATTTCTTATTGTACCATGCGTCAATGATTTGACCGATTTCTTTAATGGTGAATCCAACCGACTTGGCATCACTAATGAAATCTAATTTTTCAACGGTTATCTCATCGTAGTGAAAGTAATTATTCGATTTGACTGATTCATCCTGTTTGCCCTCTATCAACCCCGACTTTTCATAAAAGCGAATGGTGTGAGTAGTAATCCCTGTTTTTTTAGATAGTTCGTTTATTAACATACTGCAAATATAGGGTGTTGAAAAATAAACATCAACTATAGACTATACTCTAATGTTGTGGGTTTGATATTAACCCAATATGTTTGTGAATCAAATAAATAATTCGATAATGAGACAAACAATTTTTATTACAGGCGCAAGCAGTGGTATAGGAAAAGAAACAGCAAAATTTTTTCAATCAAATGGATGGAATGTTGTTGCAACAATGAGAAATCCTGAAAACGAAACTGAATTGAATGGTTTGGAAAATGTTTTTGTGACCAAGCTAGATGTATTGGATTTGGAATCAATAAACCAAGCAATAACCAAAGGAATTGAAAAGTTTGGAGGAATTGAGGTATTGCTCAACAATGCTGGATATGGTGCTTACGGCCCATTAGAATCATTTCCAAGAGAAAAAATTTTACGTCAATTCAATACAAATGTTATTGGACTTTTGGATGTTACTAGAGCGATTCTACCTCATTTCAGAGAAAATAAAAAAGGAATAATAATGAACGTTTCCTCAATGGGAGGTAAAATGAGTTTCCCTTTGGGCTCGTTATATCACGGAACAAAATTTGCTGTGGAGGGTATTTCTGAATCATTAAGATATGAAGTAGAAGAATTTGGGGGTAAAATTAAAATTATTGAGCCAGGTGCAATAGCGACAGATTTTGCAGGTCGTTCTTTTGATTTTAATAATGATGAAAAGTTGAGTGCCTATCAAAAAATTGTAGGTAAAATTATGGCAGCCTTTCCACAAATGATTAAGAATGCATCATCAACAAATGTAGTTACTGAAGTTATTTATCAGGCAGCAACAGATGGAACAAATAGATTAAGATATATGGCCGGAAAAGACGCTAAACTGTACAATCTATTGAATAAGTTATTGGGATATGGCTGCATATACAAAATGAACAAGAAGTTTTTCAAACTGTAAGAATAAAGTATTACTTCTTGTAAACTTGCACGAAGTTCAAACCTTCAGTTTCCTGATAGTAACATACTCAATCATCGCACTATAGATGCATTTTTTTGTTATTTCTAACAGGATTTTTAACTTTGATCTAATTCAAGTAAACTCGAAATGAAAAGCCCATTCAATAAATTCCTATATCTCGGATTTTTACTATTAGGACTATTCCAAGCAATTGTCTCTAAAGATTATATGCAATCAGCCGCTTCATTAGGAATTGGGATGGCTTTCGATCCTTTTGATACTGAACAAAAATGGAATGATCGTCCAACTTGGCAAAAGGCAGTATTGATTGTGCATCTAGCTTTAGTAGCTGCTATGTTTGGATTTGGTATAGGACTGAATGATAAGTAAACATTGAATGGTAGGGGCATCTTTTACTATATTTACTGAATGAAAAACATCGTTTTCGCAATTTCACTTGTGCTTTTTTGCACAACCGTAAATGCACAATCCTTTCAAATTAAAGATTTAGCAGCATCAACTGGAAGTTGGCAAGGAAAATTAACCTATTTGGATTATTCCTCTGGTAAACCATACACAATGCCTGCCAACATCCAAATAAGTTTAACTGAAAACAAGCTCGGTTATATTATGGGATATGAATATCCTAATGAACCACATGCAAATTCAAAGGATACAACTTACATAAAAGATAAACTATTTGGTAACGACAAAATTGTTGAATTTAAGAAAGCTACCGATGGAGCTTTTACATTAGTAACCGAAATAGCCGGTGAAGATGGCAACGACCATAAAAAAGCTATTTTAAGACATACTTATACATTAAAGTCTAGCAATTATTCAATTGTTAAAGATGTAAAATTTGACGGTACGGATAAATGGATAAAAAGAAATGAATATCAGTTTGTTAAAGGAAATAAATAAACACCTATATATTATTTTTCATTATTGTGGTCTATTAATTTGACTGGTGAATGTACTTTCGAAAATTTTGTCGGCATTATTGGCTTCAAATCCTTCTCTAAGATGTTCTCTTTTTCTTTCTCCTTCAGGAATATGTGCAAATTCTGGAAGTACTTTTCTCTCTGCAAATTCGACATAGCTACCGGCAATATCATGTTCTTGATCTCCAGCAAATGAGGCTTTCACTATTTGAGCAACCGTAGAACTTTGCAGCAAAAGCCCGTCAGGACTCACTTTTATCTTACCGCCAGAATTATTTAACACAATACCATTACGCTCAAGAAACGCATTAAACTCATGAAGTTGATTGAATCCTTCTTTCAAATAATGTACACTTATTGTATAATGGTTCAAATAATATCTGTTATAGATAACCCATGCTGCGTATTCAGATTCCTCTAGTAGTTTTAGATATTCTTCTTTCGAAGGAATTCTCCAAAGTGGCTGATGAAGAAAGTTTCCAACGGCAACGGCATCATTAAGGTCTAAACGATCAACCGGGTCGCTTGTAATTTCTTTGGTGTATGAATAAATGATATCCTGCGCCTCTTTGGATAAATCATGCACGCGCAGTTCGCTAATAAAAATTCTTGGGAACTCTTCAGATGGTGGCGCATACCAATATGCATCTAGTTTTTTTGATGCAAATCCGTAATGTTCTTTTCGAACGTATCCGAAATGAAGGAATATTTTTTCTAAAGATGCAATACCAAGATGCGGCACTCCCATTGTTCGAAATGCAATGTGATCGTTGCGTATTTCGTTTACATCAGAAATTACATTTTCTCTGATTATGTCATGAATGATTTTTTTTACATCCGGAACTCTCTCTGAGTACATAGTCATGAGTGCATTCATGACAATAGATAGGTTTTTATGATTGCTCATTATTCTTTATTTAAATAAACGGCCATTCGTGCTAGAAAGTAACTCCTCGAATTTAATCTCTTCTTGTTTTATAAATCATTTTTGAGGTAATTTTTTATCAGGCACAGTTGTCTATTATTTTCCGTATATCGCTATTCAGTTTTCCATATCCGTAAATACTTATAAAAAATTGGAGCCAACTTGCAGCCATATTTTATATGACAATGAGGAAAACGATACTAATACTGGCTTTTGTTCAATTTTTTAATCTTATTTCGGCGCAGCAGCCCATCAAAACAAAGGATACTGGATTTATAGTACCAAAATTTTTACCAGACATCACCCTAGTGGGCCGCAATTCAGCTGCTGATATTCATTTTTTACCCGAAGTGGTTGGTACAACCATTAATGCTGGCAAAAAAAATGCACTTATTGTAATGGACAATGTCCAGGGCAATGTGGTTACCAATACCATGCGACAAGTGATGGCTAAAGTGCCAGGGATTCATATTTGGGAAAGTGATCCAAGTGGAATTCAAATAGGTATTGCTGCACGTGGACTTAGTCCGAACAGGAGCTGGGAATTTAATATTCGTCAAAATGGGTATGATATCAGTGCTGATCCATTTGGATATCCAGAAGCGTATTATACTCCTCAATTAAATTCGGTGCAACGCATAGAAGTTGTAAGAGGAGCTGGAAGCTTACAATATGGACCACAGTTTGGAGGACTCGTAAATTTTATTTTAAAAAATGGTAGCGAGCGTAAAAAACCTTTTCAGTATGAAGCACAGCAAACAGCGGGTAGCTTTGGTTTATTTAATTCTTACCATGCCATAGGCGGCCAAAATGAAAAAGCACATTATTATGCTTTTTGGGATCACCGAAAAGGAAATGGATTTAGAGAAAACAGCGGATTTACAGTGAACACGGGTTTTGCAAATTATACTTGGAAGCTCAGTAATAAATTAAAGCTTGGCCTGGAAATCACCCACTTTGATTATGTAAGCAAGCAGCCTGGTGGATTAACAGATGCTCAATTTTCTAAAGATGCATATAGTAGTTTCAGAAATAGAAACTGGGTTGAAGTACAATGGAATATGGCAGCACTTAATTTGGATTACACCATTAATGAGCGTAGTAGATTAAACATCAAAACTTTTGGAATGATGGGTGATAGAAACAGTATTGGATTTATGCTTGCACCCAATGTGGCTGATACAATTAATTCAATAACACTACAATACAATAACAGACGCGTTGATAAAGATCAGTACCGAAATTTAGGTGCAGAAATGCGTTACATAAGTACCTACAAGTTGGGTAATAATGAGCAGACTATATCTGCGGGCATCCGTTATTTTAGAGGTAGAACAAACCGTTTTCAAAACGGCAAAGGTGATACCGGTTTCGATTATAATTTGAATACGCTAGCGCCCTATCCAACCAATCTTAATTTTTTGACAGAGAACACTGCTTTTTTTGC
>JAOASV010000251.1:0-26149 GCA_030158535.1 Sediminibacterium sp. | reverse complement strand
AGAAAATATTTTCAAGCTTGGCAAGCATTTGATACTTATTCCTGGATTTAGAATTGAGCAAATTAATAACAAGGCTAATGGAAGGGTAAATTTAATTGGTAATTCAGAAATTAAAATTGGGAATGAGCGAAGAACACGTCAGTTTATTTTGCCAGGCATTGGTGCCGAATACCATATTGGTTCTACAGAAATTTATGCAAACTATTCACATTCTTATCGTCCAGTATTATTTAGTGATTTAACGGCCAATCCTATCACCGATATTATTGATCCCGATTTAGAAGACGCAAAAGGTTATAACATTGATTTAGGTTACCGCGGAAAAATAAAAGACTATTTATTTTTTGATGTAAGTGGTTTTATTTTACAATACAACAACCGTATTGGAGTAATTGCTCAGCAAAAAGTGGATGGTAGTTTTTATAATTATAGAACCAATGTAGGGAATAGCCAGAGTAAAGGTATAGAAGCACTCTTGGAGTTTAGTCCAACAAAAGTTTGGATGAAAAATAGTACAATTGGACATCTAACTTTGTTTTCATCCATTGCCATTATTCAAGCTCGCTATGCAAATTTTAATGTAATTACTAGGCAAGGCAATCAACTTGTAGAAACTAGTTTGCATAATAAAAAAGTTGAAAATGCACCTGAAAATATTATTAGAACAGGAATTACGTATACAAAAAAGGCATTTACATTTACAACTCAATACAGTTATGTTTCAGAAGCATTTAGTGATGCAAGTAATACAGTAACACCTACTGCAAATGGTGTGAATGGATTGATTCCATCCTATAAGCTCGTAGATTTAAGTGGCACGTATAAGTTTAGTGAAATGTTTTTTGTAAAATCTGGTATTAATAATGTGTTAAGTGAAAAATATTTCACAAGACGCGCCGGTGGTTATCCGGGTCCAGGAATCATGCCTGCCGAGCCTCGTAACTTCTTTATTACGGTTGGGGTGAAACTATAATTATTAATAGGATGCGCATGCTATATTTGTAGTCCAACAACCAAACCTTACTATGTCACGTCCTAGCGCAAAAGAATATGGTAGTTTTTACCAGACTTACATAAATTATACGAGTGGAAAAGATTATTCCATTTTAGTACAGCAATACAACGAAAGAATTATTGCGTTTTGGGATGCAATACCATTAGAAAAAATTAATTATTCCTATGGACCTGGTAAGTGGACAATTAAGCAAATGTTTCAACATGTTATAGATACCGAGCGCATATTTGCTTACCGTGCACTTGCTATCGCTAGGGGCGAAGCCACGCCAATTCCTGGGTTTGATGAAAACGAATATGCAAACAATGCAACGGCAGCCAATAGAAATTGGAAAGACATGTTAGTGGAATGGAGGGTTGTAAGACAATCAACCAATCTACTATTTGCCTCATTTACAGAGGAACAGCAGAAGCGCTTGGGTACCGCTAGTGATAATCCTATGTCAGTAAATGCATTAGGATTCATCATTTTTGGCCATGCCCTACATCATTTGCATATACTGAAAGAGAGGTACCATATTTAGTGGCAACAGAACCTGATACATGTACTTAGTATTTATACTCTAATTCTCCCTTAGATATCAAAAATCTGTAATAATTGGGTTTATTCATATCAAAAAAAGAAAATGAATAAGCTAACAGCATTTGTCAAAAAACACAAGTATCGCGTAGCAGTTGTAATTGCTTTACTCACTTATTTAATTGTAAGAAATTTGCTTGATTTAGTTTTCCCATAAGTTTTATGAATTAAATTTGATTTGGCATCTGACTAATTAAATTAAACTAAATAAATTAAGCATGAGCAAGATTACTGAATTTGCTAAAAAATACAAGGGTGAAATTATTGTCGGTGTCATTGTTTTTTTGGTATTGATTTTTAGAGACTTTTTCAAATCACTTACGAATTAATTTGAATAGTCAAAAATCCTATTCGAAACCTGTCACCACTTGCTATTTGTGACTTATGTTACAATAAAAAGTTTCAAATAATTTGAAATTTGTGACATGCAAGGACAAATTAAAAATCATTGGGAACATATTTACAATACTAAACAGCCCAATCAAGTTAGTTGGACACAAGAAGTCCCAACTATTTCTATAAATTTTGTAAAGCAGCTTCAGGTACAAAAAAATGCCTCAATAATTGATGTAGGTGGAGGTGATAGTAAGTTTGTTGACTACTTATTAGCAGAAGGGTATACTAATATTTCTGTACTCGATATTTCGGAAGCCGCAATTAACAGGGCTAAAGCAAGGTTAGGGGATAAGGCAATAAATGTGAATTGGATTGTAGGAGATATTTTAGCGTTTAATCCAACATCTCGTTACGACCTTTGGCACGACCGCGCTGCATTTCATTTTCAAACAGATATTTCATCTATTTCAAAATATATTGAAATTGTAAATAAAGCCTGTTCAGACAAAATTGTAATTGGTACATTTTCTGTGGATGGTCCAACAAAATGCAGTGGATTAGAAATCAAGCAATACGAAGAGACTAGCTTAAAAAACGAATTTGAAAACGCTCAATTTAAAAATATTGAATGTAAGCGCGAGGATCATATCACACCGTCAGGCTCCGTACAAAATTTTATTTTTTGTGCTTTTGAAAAAACTACTAGCTAATATATTTTTTCTACATATTTTTTAAAATTGTCTAAAATACATTGCCAGCCGGCTTCTTGTAATTCAACGGCATTCATTGTTTCAGGCTCAAACCGCTCAGTTAAAAGCGTTCCTTCACTTGTTTCTTCAAATGAAACCATCATTTTTCTTCCATCGCCAATTAGTATCTCAATATGTTTATTGAATTCTATAGATTGGTATGTGCCCCAAAAATCAAAGCTTTCAGACCCATCTTTTGCTGCCATTTCATAATGAAATTCACCACCAACTTCTAATTTGTTTGTTGCGCTTGGACAATGCCAATCAGCACTTGCAAAATTCCAATGCATAATATGATTTGGATTAGTCCAATATTTCCAAACTTCATGTAAGGGTGCATTTATATTAGCTCTGACAGTCAATAATTTCATTTCCTTAAACTTTGTTACTGCAAAGAAATGTAATTATACTTGTAAAATATCAATTTTAATCTATGTCTAAGCTCAAAAAAACATTCTTATCCGTAGCACTTCTTTTTTGTATTGGCGCTGATGCACAAGTATATTTTGGAACCGTAGATAGTGTTTATTCCAAAACCTATAAAGCAAACAGAGATATTTTTGTCTACTTACCAAAAGATGTTAGAGATGGTAAAGATAGTGCCGCTAAATATCCAGTGCTTTATGTACTGGATGGTGGATCTCATTATTTGTCGGTAGCAGGTATGGTTAAAGAATTATCGGAATTTTCTGGTAATATGATGATTCCAAAAATGATTGTGGTGTGTATTCCTCCTTATAAAAGAACGAATGAGTTAACACCATATCCAATAGCCAAGAATAAACTGATGCTTTATACAAAAGAAACAGGCGGTGCCGATTTGTTTACGCGTTTTTTAGAAACCGATGTATTTAATTATGTAGCTTCAAAATATCCAGTAAGTAACTATAGAACGCTTGTAGGACATAGTTTTGGTGGAATATTTGTACTTAATATTTTGGCGAAGCACAAAAATTTGTTTGACAATTATATAGTTATTGATCCTAGCACTTGGTATGATGAAAGAAAGTTTTCAAAACAAGTATTAGATAGTTTATCAAAAAATAATTATACAGGCAAATCATTATTTGTTGGTATTGCAAATACAACAGAAATAGAAGATACAGTAGAAGTAAAAAAACAAAGGACTTTATATTCAGAACATGAAAGAAGTATACTTGCTTTTTGCACTGGCGTTAGAACTATAAAAAATAATGGACTTAAGTTTTATTCAAAATACTACCCCGATGATGATCATGTTTCTATTCCAGCCATTGCAACTTATGATGGATTAAGAACCATTTTTTTAAAAAATAGATTTTCTTATGTTGCCGTTGAGGCCCCATCTTTTAATCCAGCAATAGACATTCCTTTGTTTTTTAGCACTCAATCAAAACAACTGGGTTATAAGATTCCGGTACCATCAGATTTATTAGAAAGGTGTGATGCTATCTATAAACGAAAAAAGGATGTAAAAAGACAAAAGGCAGTTAGAGAGCTCTATGCTTCACTCTATCCAGACGAAGCAAAAAAGTATATAGAGAACGATGATTAATAAATATTTATTGATATTCAATAAATATATGTAGTTTTGGGTCATAAAATATAAGGATATGACCAAAAATTCATCATTTGTATTCAAATTCTTGCAAGTAGTGGCATGGTTCATTTTTGTAGGCCTATGTATCGAAACGGGTGCTTTAGCTGTCAATTTTGGGTATAGTTTATGGAATCCACTCGTATTAAAAAACTTGTACAACAAGCTTGATTTAAGTGCCATGTATGAGAGAAGCCAATTTGTTTTCTTTTTGATCTATGGCTTTATTTTATCGATCTCATTTTTGAAAGCTTTTCTATTTTACGAGGTAATTAAACTTGTTGGCAAACTTGATTTACAAAAACCGTTTAGTGTATTTGTCTCTAACCAAATTAGCCGCATAAGAACCGTAACTTTTGCTATTGGTGTGTTAAGTATCGTTGCTATCAGGGTTGTTCACAATATTTCTGAAAAAGGATTTGATGTAAATCAATTAGACCAATATTGGACAGATGCCTCAGCCTTTATTTTTATGGCAGCGATTATTATCATTATTGATACAATATTTAAAAGAGGAATTGAACTTCAATCTGAAAACGACTTAACTGTTTAATATGCCAATAGAAGTAAATTTAGACGTGATGATGGCAAAAAGAAAAATTTCTTTAAATGAGCTATCAGATAGAGTGGGATTAACTTTGGCTAATTTGTCAATACTAAAAACAGGTAAAGCAAAAGCCATCCGGTTTAGTACATTAGAAGCGATATGTAAAGCACTTGACTGTCAACCTGCAGATATATTAGCGTATCAATCCGATACTTCTAAATAAGAAATACATCATGAAAACAAAACCATACTTTTTGCTGATTTTATTTTTTTGCTGTACAAGTTCATTTGCACAAAAACCACATACTATATTAATTACGTATCATTCAAAATCAGGAAAAACGGCACGTATGGCAAATGCCATTGCAAAAGGTGCGGCAATCCATACTGATATTATAATTGTAATTAAACCTATAGAACAAACAAGTACAAGTGATCTTGTAAATGCCGATGCAATCATTTTAGGAAGCCCTGTTCATAATGCGAATCTGTCTTCAGATGTTTTAAAATTTATAGAGTCGTGGCCATTTGAGGGTTCGCCTTTAAAAAATAAAATAGGTGCTGCATTTGTTACTGGTGGGGGCATCTCTTCAGGTGAAGAGTTGGTGCAGGTTTCAATTTTAAACGCTATGCTTGTTTTTGGAATGGTTGTAGTTGGCGGTGAAGACTGGACTGCTCCATTTGGTGCTTCTGCAATTACAAATGAGGCCCCTTTTGATACTAAAATGAACGATGCTTTTTTACTAAAAGGTCAAAATTTAGGAAAGCGAGTTGCAGAGTCGGTATTGCGTTGGCATAAATAATAGAAGAGGTCTATTTTTTCAGGTATTTATGAGAACCATCACAAGCAGGCATTCGTTTGGAAAGGCCACAGGTACAATCCGTTAATCCTTTGCCACATAAAATTTGATGTGTATACTTTTCAATTCTAGCAATCCTGGTTTCAGATTGTTTGGCCCCCGAAAAAAATATTAAATAACCTCTTTGTCTACCGGGTGTTAAAGATTCAAATGCTTTTTTGAGCGCAGCGTTCTTTTTAAATATCGCATTTAATTCTTCTACTTCTATAGCTGGAGCAGCATCTGGCTTTGTGGCAGTAATTGCCTCTGCCGAAATAGATTCTTTAATGAATTTTTTAATAATGCTCTTTTTCTTGATAATATCTTGGACATTTTCAAGCCTTAACTGTCTTCCAGCTCTTGTGTGCTCACCTGGCTTAACCAGCAATTCCTTTGGGTCCGTTAAATGAGCACCATTAAAAAAACCCAAAGCAAAATATTCTTTAAATGGTGCAAGAATAACAATGTTTTTTTTGTTGTGTGTATAACAAGGGGATGCCCATTTATATTCTTCAACGAGTTCTGTTTCCAATAAAATTTCACGAATAGCTTGTAGCTCTTCTTTCCAAAGCTTAGCCCCTGAAATATATTGAGTAACGTTTTGGTTCATTTGAATTGATTAAATTATAAAATTTAAACTTAAATTATCATCCTCCTTTACTGACCGCCAATTTTCTATTAATGTATGTAGGAGTGCTCTAATTTCTTCAACTACAATGTTTGAAAATTGAATTGTTGGAATGCGAGAATTCTGCTGCCTCAAGCTTTGTTCAAGCATAGCATTAATATCTTCAAATTTACCTTGCGTAAATTCAATTAATAAAAGATTAGCAAGATGCTCTGCGTACCAAGCTTCGTTTGCAAGGTCTAATGCATCTCTTGTTTCTTTATTTTCAAAAACACTTGGATTAATACCCTTTGCAATGAGTCCCCAAAATGCATTTTTATATTGCAAAGTAGATTCTATAGCATAATGACACAAGTCATGTAATACCAAAAAATCATCTGCTTCAATCCAATAATCTTCAAAACCTTCTCTGATATAGGAGATCGTATGTTTATTGCCAGCTTTCTTTTTTATTATAATTTTCAAGATAAATTATTTTTTAAGTACCATCACTACAATTTCTTTGTTCGTATCATTTTCTGGGATATTATACTTTTTTGTACTAGTAATATATTTAGAAATACGATCTATAAAAGGGTTTGAAGCGAGTCTGTTGGGAGTCGCTAATATTATGCTACTTCCATTATTAATAAACCGATTAATTAGTACAACTAAATGATTGTGTGCAGTGGGTTCTTAATTTGTATCGCTTAGTAAAATAGTATCTGCTATAATATCGTCTGAAACGTTATTCCAATCAATACATGCAGCCTGTGTATTATTAAGTTTTAGAAGTTCAATATTTTTTTGAAGTAATGTAACTGCATCCGGAGCATAATCACTAATGATAGTTTTATGCGTAAGAGCAGCAATACTTAATGAAGGCACACCAATCCCTGCACCAATTTCGAGAACTATTTTATTTTGTATCCACGTTGGTTCTTCTTGTAAAAACCGCGTCATTGCATGAGCTGACGCCCAAACTTTAGCCCAATATGGAAATATAGTTTCAGTATTTTCTGCTACTAATTTTTGATAAGTAGATTGAATAAGTGCTGGGTCAGGAACATACAGTGTAAGTTCATTATTTAGCTTAACTAGTTGTAATGGATACACTTTATTTAGCAATTAAATTTTCGTACAACGCGTTTACCGTTTTTTTAATCACATTGCTGTATCCACTTGTTTCACCCGGATGACATCCATTACTAATTACAACAATGCCAAATTTTTCTTGTGGATTAAAAAACATCGCACTATATAGTCCATATGCAGATCCTGTATGCCCTATCACCTGCTTTCCGTCAATTATTGTTGCTGGTGTTTCTAGCGCAAATCCATATGCCGCTATGTCTGAAACAGCCGTTTGCATCATTTTTGAACTCTTTTTTGAAATAATTCTTACGCCATTGTATTTTCCATAATTGGCATGCATCATCATGTACGTAGCTAAATCTTTTGCAGATATTTTCATGCCACCCGTTGGTGAAAATATAGGTGCGCTATATCCCATTTGATAAGCAGCTACCTCTGTAGTTCTTGGTGCATAAGCATTAGGAGATGCAACAAATTTTGCTGCATCTGGCTGATATTCATAGATTGTTGCAAATTTAGATTTGTCTAATCCGTTCACATAGTATCCGCCATAGAGTTGTAATGGATTCAAAATATGGTTTTGTATGTAGGCATCAAATCTTTCGCCACTCACTTTTTCAATGATCGTTCCAATCATATTAAAGTTGAAATTGCAATATTCATATCTTTTTCCTGGCTCGTAACTATTGTAGCATTTATACCAGTTAACTGATTTTGCAGGATTAATTGAATCTAATGAAAAATAACCCTGACTATCATTGATCGATGATAAATGAGATAGCATTAACCTAAGCGTGATAATGGTTTCAGGAAATTTTGGATTCCGAATTTTAAATCCGATCAGTTCGCTAACATCTTGATCTAGATTAACTTTTTTAGCTTCTACCAATTGCATAATAGCTGTTGCAGAAAATGATTTTGAAATAGAAGCGATTCTAAAAATATTTTCGTTGGTAAGCGGCGCATTTGTTTCAACATCTTTTAGGCCAAAAGAATGCGTATAAATAAACTTGTTATCTTTTACAACCGCCACCGATAATCCCATCACTGGATTTTCTTTCATTATTTGTTGAATAGCCGCCTCCGCTTTATTTTCTTGAGCGATTGATATAATTGGAAATAGTAACGCAGATACAATGATGCTTTTAGATATCCACTGAATTAATTTTCTCATTAAAAATGTATTAATTTTAAATCAATAATTGTAGTAAAGAATTGAGAATTAAATATAACGCAAATGTTTAGGAGTTCAAATAAATGGCTAACAGCGGCTACAGGCACTGGGGTCTGTTATGCACTTGCATTATTAATTTTTGCAGGTGATGTATTTAATAAAAATCAAGGTACTAGTCAAACTATTTTGGACTTGCTAATCCATTTTATTCCCACAGCTATCGTTCTTTTTTTAGTTATTATTGCGCATCAGCGGCCACTGTTTGGGTTTATCATTTTTGCTATTAATGGTCTTGTTTATATCATTACAGGATGGTCCAATTTGCATTGGACAGCGCATGTTGTAATTGCCGGACCGCTCTTAGTGTTAAGTATGTTATACATAATGGCTTATAAATCAATTAAATAGAGCAATAGTTTTTGCGATTCAAGTATTAATCGTAATATTGCGATTAATATGGGAGCTAGTAAAATCATCAATTATTCAGAGGAAGAACTGCTCATTGCAAAATTTGCAAAAGCGCTTTCTCATCCGGCACGTGTTGCCATCATCAAGCTTTTACTAGAAAAGCAGTCTTGCATATGTGGTGATATCGTAGAAGATTTACCAATCGCACAATCAACCGTATCGCAACATTTAAAAGAATTAAAAGAGTCAGGACTCATCAAAGGAAATATTGATGGAGCATCAATATGTTATTGTGTTGATACAGACGTATTACAAAAAGCAAATGATATTTTAAATAAAGTATTAGGCGCTTCTATTCAAACTCAAACAACTTGTTGTTAAATTAAAAATTTAAAATATGCAAACAGACGAACAACTTAAAGAGATCGTAAAAAATAAATACAGCGAAATAGCTTTACAAGACAAAGAAACAAATATGTCATCTTGTTGCGGAGCGGGCGGCTGTTCAACAGAGGTATACAACATCATGTCTGAAGATTATACTACACTTGGTGGTTATACTGCAGATGCAGATTTAGGTTTAGGATGTGGTTTGCCTACACAGTTTGCACGTATCAAAAAAGGTGATGTAGTTATTGATTTAGGAAGTGGTGCAGGTAATGACTGTTTTATTGCCAGACATGAAACCGGCGAAACGGGTAAAGTAATTGGTATAGACTTTACACCTGCCATGATTAATAAAGCGCGTGCTAATGCAGAAGCGCGTGGTTTTAACAATGTAGAATTTAGACAAGGAGATATTGAAAACATGCCTATCACTTCTAATGTTGCAGATGTGATTGTGAGCAATTGCGTTTTAAATTTGGTGCCTAATAAGCATGGTGTATTTACAGAAATGTTTAGGGTATTAAAACCTGGCGGACATTTTAGTATCAGTGATGTAGTACTTGTTGGTGCGTTACCAGAGGGCTTACGCAAAGACGCTGAAATGTATGCTGGATGTGTATCTGGTGCGATTCAAAAAAATGTATACATGGAATTAATTGATGCAACAGGTTTTGAAAACGTAACAATTCAAAAGGAAAAAGCAATTGTAATTCCTGATGATATTTTAGTAAACTACTTATCTCCTGAAGAAATTGCATCATTTAAATCTGGTAGCACCGGAATTATGAGCATTACCGTTTTTGCACAAAAACCTTTAGAAAATAAAACAGCATGTGTGCCAGGTGGCGGCTGTTGTTAATACATTATTTATGAAAAATATTTTAGTACTATGTACCGGCAATAGTTGCCGAAGTCAAATAGCACATGGGTATTTACAGGCCTTTGCTGCCGATAAAGCAAAGGTATACAGTGCAGGTGTAGAAACCCATGGTGTAAATCCAAGGGCTATTCAAACCATGAAAGAAGATGGCATAGATATTTCTGGAAACACGTCTAATAATGTATTAGAATACACGGATATTCCTTTTGATTTTGTGATTACGGTTTGTGATCATGCAAAAGAAGTTTGTCCATACTATCCAAGTAACGCAGAAAAGTTTCATTATAATTTTCCAGATCCAGCAAAAACTGTTGGTACCGATGAAGAAATTACTAGGTCCTTTACCGAAGTGCGAGAGATGATAAAAAAATACTGTTTACAATTTGTAAAAGAACATATATGAATGAGCTAACTGCACTAGTTATTGGTGCAACTGGCGCTACAGGATCAGCGCTTGTAACACAATTACTTGTGGACAGTCGTTTTAAAAGCGTGGTTGTATTTTCAAGAAGAGCAGTAAGTATTACGCATGCTAAATTAACCTGCCATATTGTAGATTTTGATAACCCAAAATTGTGGGCAGATTTAGTAAAAGGAGACGTACTCTTTTCCGCACTTGCTACTACGTTAAAACAGGCCGGTAGTCAAAAAGAACAATACAAGATTGATTATACCTATCAATACCAAACAGCTGAAACGGCTGCTGCTAATGGTGTTGAGGCTTATGTGTTGGTGTCAGCGGTGGGAGCTAATGAAAATTCGATGCTATTTTACCCCCGCATTAAAGGGCAGCTTGATAAAGCCGCCGGTGCATTACCATTTAAGCAGATTCATATTTTTAGACCCGGTTTTTTGCTCAGACAGCCTGATAAAATAAGACTCATGGAAAAAATTGGCATTGCAATTGTTAATGGACTAAATAATATAGGTCTATTAAAAAGCCAAAAGCCACTTCCGGTTGAGGTGCTTGCTCAAAAAATGATAAGCGTATTGTTTAAACCAGCAGCCTCACATTTTCAAGTGTATTCTTTGGATGCAATATTTGATTTGTAGTAACTTACTACTTCAAATATTGCATGTCATGAAAAAATTTGCTACCGTTCTTACCGCTCTTGTTTTGTTGGTTACAACCAGCGTTGCCCAGGTACTACCCTCTGTTGTTACGAAGTCTAAAAATTTAGACCCGGTTAAACTTGCACAAATAGATTCGTTGTTAAATAATTACGTAGCAAACAATTGGCTGGTAGGCGCTTCTACTATAATTGTTAAAGACAATCAGGTCGTGTATTATAAAGGTCATGGCTTTGCTAATCAGGCTACTAAAAAGCCTATGGAGGCAAACGCTATTTTTAGAATCATGAGTCAAACAAAAGCGATTACAAGTTTGGCGATTCTTCAATTATTTGAAAATGGAAAAATTGGTTTAGACCAAGCAGTAGGTGATTTTATTCCATCCTTTTATAAGCAAACAGTTTTAAAAGATTTTAACGCTGCAGATACAACCTATACAACGGTTCCAGCAAAAAGAAATATTACCATTCGGGATTTGCTTACCCATACCTCTGGTATTGATTATGCAGCTATTGGCTCTAAAAATATGCAAGCCATCTATGCAAAGGCGGACATGCCCTCAGGATTAGGAAAATCAAATGCATCATTACTTGATGTCATGAAAAAGTTAGGAACGCTACCACTCGTGCATCAGCCTGGCGAGAAATTTACCTATGGATTAAATTCAGATTTATTAGGATGCATTGTTGAAATTGTTTCGGGCATGACACTTGAAGCTTATTTTCATAAAAATATTTTTGAGCCGCTGGGCATGCGCGATACTTATTTTAACGTACCCGCTTCAAAAGCAAACAGACTTCCTACTGTATACACCGAAGACAGTCATAATAAAATTATAGAGTGGGGCCCTACCTTCAGAAATATTGATCCTAATTATCCATTACTTGGCACCACATTTTTTTCTGGTGGCGCTGGTTTGTCTTCTACTGCATATGATTATGCAGTTTTTTTACAAATGATTTTGAATGGAGGAAAATACAATGGCAAACAAATTATTTCACCACGTACAGCTGAGTTAATGCTAAGTCCACAATTGGATTTTAAATATGACGGCCTTAATGATTTTGGTTTAGGTTTTGCAATTACTTCGGATAAGGCTTCAAATTTAGAAGCAAGAAACAAGGGTTCTTTTTCTTGGGGCGGTTATTATGGTACTACTTATTGGGCTGACCCTAAAGAAAAACTGATTTGTTTAATCATGACGCAACATACTCCCAATTCACATTTTGGATTTCAGGGAAAAATTGAAAACATCATCTACGGCAGTCTAGTAAAATAGAATAACAATCATCATGAGATTGTCATTTTACATGTAAAGTTCTTCAATTAAACTATTTAGAAGTATAGTTGTTTTACTTTTGCGCGCAGTTTAAAAGCCGTGAACATAATGAACAATTACGTAGAACAACTTAAATCTAACATTGAGCCAGTAAGAAATACATTACTCGCGCACCCAGTATATAGTCAGATCCAAGACTTACAAGGATTACAACGTTTTTCTGAAACCCATGTTTTTGCGGTTTGGGATTTTATGAGTTTATTAAAATCTTTACAAATTGGATTGACATCTGTAACGCTTCCTTGGGTACCTGTTGGAAATGCAGATACCAGATATTTGATCAATGAAATTGTACTAGGTGAAGAGTCAGATGTTGATGAAGCGGGCAATAGAATCAGTCATTTCGAATTGTACCTTAAAGCGATGCAGCAAATGGGTGCATCTACAAATGTTATTGAAACTATCATTGCCCAAATAAATACTGGAACAAGTGTGCAGGATGCAATTGAAGGAGCGCAGTTACCAAAGCAAGTAAAAGATTTTTTGCAATTCACTTTTGATATTTCGTTTAAAGCACCACTGCATGTGAAGGCAGCCGTATTTACTTTTGGCCGTGAAGATTTGATCCCTAGCATGTTTATGAAAATTTTAGATAAAATTTATGCCGATGCACCGGATAAAGTGAGTATTTTTAAATACTATATCGAAAGGCACATTGAAGTAGACGGCGATCATCACAGTCATTTGGCCCTTGATATGGTAAACAGGCTATGTGGTTCCGATGCTTCTAAATGGGAAGAAGCTACCGCAGCATCTCTTAAAGCACTTGCGTTACGTATAGGACTTTGGGATGCCATTTTTCAACAATAGTAATATGAAAAAAGTTTCTGATTATTTTGTAAAGATCTTACAAGTATTGGCATGGGTGGTTTTATTGGCGCAATTACAAACAGCTTGTAGTAAACAAGCATCAAGCTCAGCGGTCGATACTTATAATTTGAAAATTGGACAGCACGTTGATGTTACACTTAATGCAAATACATCAACAGGTTATAGTTGGTCTTGGATAAATAAAGCAGCTGTAACAACTGTAGATTCTGTGGCTGCTATTTCAGTTAGTAGTAATAATGTTCCAGGAAGTCCAAGCCAAGAAATATGGCGCTTTAAAGCAGTTAAAGCGGGTTCTGATTCCATTAAGTTTAGATATGCACAACCATGGGTAGGCGGTGCTGTTGGTGAAACCAGAACCCTCTTTATAAAAGTGAATTAGCTTTTTGGAAAGTCTGCACCTTCAGTAACAGACGCCCAAGTATCAAAATCATTTCTTAATTCTTCTAGTTTTTCTCTTGCACCTCTGAGTGCAGCTACGCCCAATAGTAAACGCATAGGTGGTGTTTCTGATTCAACTACTTGAATCATTGCTTTAACGGCTCTTACCGGATCACCCGCTTGATTACCACTAATTCCTCTAATGGTATCTTTATTTTTATCAGCTGTTTCTGCGTAGTCTGCAATCGTTGCAGGGCTTTCGTTTGCTGAACGTCCGGCCCAATCTGTTCTAAAACCACTCGGTGCAATAATGGTTACTTTAATACCAAGTGGACCAACTTCTTTGGCTAAAGATTCACTAAATCCATCTACTGCATATTTAGTAGCATTGTAAAACCCAACACCAGGGAATGATCTAAGACCCGCAATAGATGCAATATTTAAAATGTGGCCACTTCTTTGCTTACGCATATGTGGCAATACTTGTTGTGTCATTTTTGCTAAACCAAAAACATTGATTTCAAACATTTTTCTTACTTCAGCTTCTTCACTTTCTTCGATAGAGCCAAAGTAACCAATACCAGCATTGTTTACAAGCACATCAATTTGACCAAAGTGTGCCATTGTTTGTGCAACGCTAGATTTTATTTCCGAATCGATGGTTACGTCTAATTGAATAGCAATAGATGTATTTGGGTATGCTGCAACAATATCATCTACGTCACTTGTTTTACGTGATGCAACCGCTACTTTATATCCTTTTGCTAAAACTTGTTTTGCAAGTTCTCTCCCAAATCCTGTTGAACATCCTGTAATAAGCCAAACTTTTTCCATGGTACTATTTATTTAATTGTTTTGCGTTATACGCTTCGATTCCTTTTATAATTAATTTTTGTCTTCTAATTTCTCTTGGTACTACTATGGCACCTATTAATAAACCAAATACGCCATACGTAGAATTTCCATTTGGACTAAGTGTATTAGAGCTAAGTGCTGATAATCCTAAATAGCCACCCCAAAAGTAGTTCCATTCTCTGATTCTTTTAGCACGATTAAAATATAAATATGCTTCCGGTAACGTTACCGATAAATCTCTTGCATCAGAAATGCTCAACGGGCGGTTACCAAGGTATATTTTTTTACCAACAAGTTTCATTTTTTCTTGGGTACGCGTATTTTCCTGCGCATATACAAACTGCGACAGTAGCACAATACATAACAAAAGGGTAATCTTTTGAATCATAAATTAATAGTTATATTTATTTTTCAAAAATAGTCATAAACATGAACTACAATAATGCATCAAGAAGGTCTTTTCTAAAAAATGTTTCATTTGCTACTGCGTTTTTTGCGGTTGGTGGGCACCAAAAAATTAGCGCTTCCACTGTTTTTGAGAATAGAAATAAAGTTGTTTTACGATTTGTGGTTGCATCAGATGCGCACTACGGACAGCCGGGCACACCTTATGACGCCATGATGGAACTAGTGATTAACCAAATCAATGCTTTTAATAAGGAAACACCACTAGATTTTTGTGTAATCAATGGCGACATTATTCACGATAAAAAAGATTTCCTGCCACTTGCCAAGCAAAAGATTGATGCCTTAGATCCTGTTTATTATGTTACAAGAGGTAATCATGATATGGTAAGTGGCGACTATTGGAATGAGGTTTGGGGTATGCCGCTCAATCATATGGTTGAAGTAAAAGGGAATGCTATTATTTTAGGGGACACTTCCAACGAGGATGGAAAATACCTTCCGCCAGATTTAAATTGGCTTGCTAAACAGTTAGAAGCGAATAAACAGAAGAATAACGTATTTCTGTTTTTGCATATTCCTCAAAAAGCATGGACTGCAAATGGAATCAATACCCCTGGTTTTGAAAGCCTGGTGGAGAAGTACCCGAATGTAACAGCTATTTTTCATGGTCATGAGCACGACCAGGATGGAGTGAAATTATTGGGTACTAGACAAACGCCTTGTTTATTTGACGCCCATATGGGTGGTAATTGGGGAACCCCATACAAGGGTTTTAGGGTGGTAGAAATACTAAAAGACGGTACGCTTGTTTCGTATATGATGAATCCTACCCAAAAAATCAATGATTACAGTAAGGCTGGTAAATAAAAAATGAGGGCCCGGTTACCCAAAGCCCCCATACCCCCCGAGTTTAAAACTCAATCAAATAAACGTCAGTTGTGCGTGAATTAGCAAGGCTTGTGTTTTAATTTCAATAATCAATTATTAAGTAACGGATAAATTTTACAAAAAATTGAATATCAATTTATAATAAGAATAATATATATTTAATATGAATAAAACATATCTTATTTTTATTAATCTAAATCTATTGATTAGCTTTGTTTCATGCGTTTGAGACAATTATTTCTACTCTTCATCTTAGTTATTGCAAGTAGTGTTGCAGCACAAAAAAATCTAGTTCAATATTTAGCCAAACAAAAAGGGTCTTTTGAGTTGCAATTACTCAATAAAGAAACCAAATTGGTTCCTACACCTATTGGCCTAACCTGTGCCGACTCTAGGCACGACTATTTTGTAAATGATGGCAAGTTGTACCTACAAATTAATGGTACAGGTAAATTATTTACAATGGATAGCTCGCTTGCATTAACCAGACTAGACAATACCTGTTACGAAGGCTATAATTACGGATCCTATTCCTACATACGAAACAATAAAATTTACAATTTGGGCGGCTGGGGATTTTGGCAGTTTAATAGTGGCCTTAGATATTTTGATACCACATCCAAAGAGTGGTTTAGGGAACCAATAAATAAAGAAGTGCAACTTGCTAAGCATATAAATGCACTTGTCTATCCCGACAAAGTAAATGATCTTATCTATGTGGTGTATCAATCTTACCCTAACTCTTATGTTAAAAATACCAGCGATGTAAAAAATGACACCATTTACATGCAGTGTTTAGATTTAAAAACCAATGATTGGTGGAGTGCTCCTAAAGTTTTGAATGACAAAATATTTCAGGAATCTGTTTTAAATACCAATGCAATGATTTTTCCAGGCCTGGGTATATTAACAGAATCATACAACCATTTATACTTAATAAACCCTGCTACACAAAAACTATACGAAATAGAAAATGAAGTTGGCGGTACCATTATGAACTATGTTGCTAGTAAAAATGGTTTGTATTTTTACAAAGACGAAAAACTACATATTTACAATCCGCAGCTTGACTCGCTCGTAAGCCTTCCAATTTCTATGTCAAAATTTTCGGAAGTTGCAAAGCCACTATATAAAACTATAAAACCTAGCTTTAGTGAAAAAATTGACATTACTAAACTGCTATTTAGCAGTGCTATCGTTTTATTATTTATAATTATAGTAGTACTGATTTTCAAAAACAAAAACTTACATAAAATGCAGCAAACCGTTGCTGCGTCTGGATTGCATAAAAAATCAATTGAAGTAAATAAGCAGGTAGAATTTTCAGATAATTTAACGGAAACAGAAAAATCAGTACTTGATATTTTGTATGAATATTCCAAACAAGGAGCACCCACTTCGATAGATCAAATTAACAGAGCGCTTGGCGTTAAAAATAAGGAAGTTACTATCCAAAATAAATTACGATCAGATACACTTCAAATGATCAATAAAAAATTTATGGTATTTGCGTCTACAAATGATACACTCGTAGAGCGTGAAAAAACAGAATTGGATAAAAGGGTATACCAATACAAACTTAATGAGCGCTACCTAAATAAAATTAAATAGGTATCTCTTACGTAAATTGGTGGCTTAGAAAAAGGAATTAACCTTCTGCTTCTTCCTCTTCTTCTTCTTTAAAGAGTGGATTTCTGCGAGATGGGATCACCATTTGTTCATCATCACTTAAGAATACCCAGAAGTTGTTTAATTCAAAAATGTCGCCACTGGTTTTGCTATCACCATCCGCACTTCTGCGCTCGTAGGTACCTAGTAATTCACCATTGTGTCTTAATTGATTTAATTTTTCTTCGTGTGTTAATTCTTTAAAGCTTTCGATCGTCATCATCTAGATTGATTTTGTGCAAATATATATTACTCCTTCTTATTGGCCATATAGTATTACCGCCGAACTTCCGGCTAATGTAAAATTATTACCCATTTTAGAAGATCCATTGCTATTAAGCCCAACTTTCCATGTTCCTTTTGGTAGGGTAAGTGTTTGCGGTATTTCTGACCCGTTATAAGCTACCCATATTTTTTTCCAGGTATCACCTGCTGCCGCTCCGTTAATGGTATATGCGATGATTCCTGCTGGTTGGTTGTTTTCAAAATTTAAGTGTGTAGCAATTTGCTCAGCTGTTTGCATTCTAAATGCTGGGTGTGCACGTCTTATTTGAACCAGGCTTTTTATGAATTGATAGCTGGCCATGTTTTTAGTTTTTAAATTCCAATCAATACCATTAACAACATCACCTTTATCAAATGAATTTTCTACTCCATTTTTTGTTCTTAAAAATTCGGTGCCGGCATGTAAAAAACTTGCACCTTGTGCCGTTAATACAATTGCATAAGCTAGTTCATGCATTTTAGTGCGCTCAGCAGTAGAAGCACTTTTCAAAGAGAGTTCTATTTTATCCCATAAAATATTATTGTCATGACAATCTGCATAATTGATAAGGCCTGCAGGGCCCGCTGTATATGGCTCTTTGGAGTAATTGACTTTGCTGTAATTTATTTGTGGATGCTTGCCTGCAGCAACAATTCCAAATTTAACGGACTCAATATTTGCAATATTACCAGTTGCAAAACCTCTATCATCAATATTAAAAACACTCCCTTTAATGCCATCACGCATGTCATCACTAAATACAGCAATGCCATTTAATTGTGCTGCATTTTTTTTAAGGGCTCTTTTGTCTTCAGGCAGTGGTGAACTGCTAGAAGTCCAACCTTCACCATATAAAACAATAGAAGGTTTAATCTTGTGCAGTGTATCGGAAATCATATTCATGGTTTGGATATCATGAATACCCATTAAATCAAAACGAAATCCATCAATATGGTATTCGTTTACCCAGTATACCACGCTTTCAATCATAAACTTCTGAAACATGGCTTTTTCACTGGCGGTTTCATTACCACAACTACTAGCATCAGAAAAACTACCGTCAGCTCTTTTTCTATAGTAGTAATCAGGAACCAGGATATTAAAATTTGAGTTTTTAGTTAAGGCTGTATGATTGTAAACCACGTCCATAATAATGCGTAACCCATTACTGTGTATTGTTTTAATGAGTTCCTTTAACTCTTTAATACGTACCTTACCATCTGAAGGGTTAGTGCTGTAAGAGCCTTCCGGAATATTATAATTGACAGGATCGTATCCCCAGTTGTACTGCACCGCAGACTTTGTTTCATCCACTGAGTTATAATCGTAAAAAGGTAAGAGATGAATATGCGTTACACCAAGTTCTTTGATGTGTGAAAGACCAGTAAATTGTCCAGCACTATTTTTTGTTCCAAGTTCTGCTAAACCTAAAAATTTACCTTTATTTTTTATCCCACTACTTGCATGAATACTAGCGTCTCTTACGTGTAGCTCATAAATAACCGCATCGGTTTGTTTATTAGTAACAGAAAAATTAGGCGATTTATCTTTATCCCATCCAACTGGATTGGTTTCTTTTAAATCTATCACTTGTGCTCTTAAACCATTGGTACCACAAGCTTTGGCGTATGGGTCTACCACTTCTTCACTCCATGTATTTCCAATATTTACCTGAAATGTGTAATAGCTATTTTTAAGATTTTCTGGAACAGTAATTTGCCAAACACCATAATCTCCCTTATTCATTGTAATGGACCTAACGGCAGTTCCACCCAAATCAGATTTGTAGATATTTAATTTAGCAGCAGTTGCAGTTGGTGACCATATTTTAAATGTCGAAGCAGAAGGTGTATAGGTTAATCCTAAATCTTTACCCGTATAAACTGGATAATCTATTTTGCTTTCCTGCGCTGAAAGTCCATTAAGCGCCGCAAACAAAACTACAAACGAGATGATGTTTTTCATAAATGCTCAATTAAGATTGCTAATATACGCCCTTAGATAAAATTATTTTTCATCAAATCTTAATTATCTTGCTGTTTACATACCATGCTTTCAAAGAATAAAAAAATCGACGTTATAGACAAGTTACTGTCGCTTTGCTACGCACATAATAAAGACGCGCTATTTATTATGAGTTTGATGCATCAATACGAAGAGCGCGGAAGCTTAAGCAAAAAACAGTTGGAAGGATTATTGCTAAAGGCTCAAAAAATTAAGGAGATACCCGCCCACCAAATAGCAGCCGTAGAAGCTATTGTGTTAAAAATGCCAACTAGGGACAAAACACCGGTTCAAAAAACAACCCCAGCTATAAACGAAGCTCAGGCTCAAATAAGCACGGCGCTTGCTCAAACGGATCAAATATTAGCGCTCTATCCAGCCCATAAACAAGTGCTCCTGCTAAAGTCTAAACTTAGCAGCCATCAACCATTAACGCCGCAAGAACAGGCCGAACTAACCAAATTTGTAAAGATTTTAGTTAAAAAATAATCCTATGTGACATCCGTCACGTTTGCTCTCATCAATTGTGCTTTTTTTTGCAGTATCAAAATTATTTAAAACTAAAATTGTATACCATGTTTGCGTTCATTAAAAAATTATTTGGCCCACCCACTAACTATAATGCATTGATAGAAAAAGGTGCAGTTATTGTCGACGTTCGTACTGCCGGTGAATATGCGAATGGACATATAAAAGGATCAAAAAATATACCTATGGATGGAATTAATAGTCGGGTGGCTGAATTAAAAAAAGCAGGTAAGCCTGTCATTACAGTTTGTAGAAGTGGTGCTAGAAGTGGTATGGCTAAAGGCATATTAGCAAAGGCAGGTATTGAAGTATACAACGGCGGACCGTGGAATAGCTTATTACAAAAAATAAATTAACTTCTCATGTTAAGTGAATCTTTCGAAAAAATAATTGCTTCTGATAAGCCCGTCCTTATTGACTTTTACGCAACTTGGTGTGGTCCATGTAAGATGATGCCACCTATTTTAAAAGAGGTAAAAGATAAAATGGGTGAATCTATATCTATATATAAAGTCGATGTTGATGTGCATCAAAATATTGCCGCGCACTTTTCTGTAAATAGTGTTCCCACGTTAGCAGTATTTAAAGATGGTAAGTTATTGTGGCGAGAGCCAGGCGTAAAGCCTGCAGCGCAATTGGTGCAAATTATCTCCAAATTATAGTTCCCATACAGGCTGTATAATTAATCCTTTATAATTTATATGTTTTAGTAGTTTAGCGCTAGAAAATGTAAATCATAAATTATGACTGGGATTGATAGTGTTGTTTTAGAATCTGTAATTGTACATAAGGTTGGTAATCCAACACGTTCAGTGCAGTTGGTTTTATCGAACGAAGCATTGAGCATCGATGATTCATTGGTAACAGGTCTATTAACGAAATATTTTTTAACTCCTTTTAATGAAGCCGAACAATATCAGTTTACGCATCTCAGTGATTTGTCGTTAAATGAAGTGTATACCTATGTACAAACCATTTTTAACGAGCCAGATACATTTGTAGAACAAAGCAAATTGTTGGCTAACTTTTTACATGCAAAGTCTACGCATGTAAAAGTGAAAGACGGAGAATTATACGTTGCAAAATTTACCAACCTCCCTTTTGGTACCGAATTTATTTCTGGTATTGGTCTATTTAAAAGTGAAACAAAAGAGACTTTCTTGCAACTTAAAACAAAGCAGGAAGGCTGGGGAATCAGTGCCGAAGATGGTATTGCAATCAATAAATTAGATAAAGGTTGCCTTATTTACAATAAAGATGGGGCTGATGGTTATGTGGTTTGTATGGTAGACAATACCAACAAGCAACAAGAAACGCAGTATTGGGTAAATGATTTTTTACAAATTACAAGACGCGCCAATAGTTACCATTACACAGACGCAGCACTGGGTATGTGTAAATTATTTATTAGCAACGAATATCAAGATAAGTTTGAAGTTACAAAAACGGATCAGGTAGACCTATTGCACCGCAGCATGGAATACTTTACTACGCATGAGTCATTTACCATGCAAGACTTTGGTAAAGAAGTACTCCATCACCCCGAACTCATCGAAAGTTTTACGCAATATAAAAGTCAGTACGAAGTAGCTAAGCAAGTTGTTATTGAAGATGAGTTTTCTATTCATGTGGCTGCCGTAAAAAAGCAACAGCGTTTCTTTAAAGCGGTGGTTAAACTCGATAAAAACTTTCATATCTATATTCATGGCCGAAAAGATTTAGTAGAAAAAGGTTATGACGAAAAATCAGGCAAACAATTTTATAAGCTTTATTTTGATGAAGAATCTTAATAAATAGTAACTTTAAGCAACACATAAAAGGTTCGTTATGATAAATAGCCGCAGAAACTTTATTAAAACTTCAGCGTTAGCAGCAGCCGGTGTAATGGTTGCTCCATCGGGTATTTTTGCTAGTGCACAGGCTAAAAACCTTATTGGCGTTCAGTTATACTCTGTACGTGCAGACATGAAAGCAAATCCAATTGCCACATTAGAGCAGCTCGCTAAAATAGGATATAAGCATGTAGAACATGCCAATTATGCCAACCGAAAATTTTATGGTTACTCAGCAACCGAGTTTAAAAAAATACTAGATGGCTTTGGATTACAAATGCCTAGTGGACATTCTATGCTTGAATTAAAACACTGGGATTCAGCAAAAAAAGATTTTACCGACGAATGGAAATATACAGTGGAGGATGCAGCTACAGCTGGTATGCAGTATGTAATTAGTCCATGGCTAGATGATGAACTACGTACTAGTTATGATTCTATGCGTGGATTTGCAGATGTGTTTAATAAGAGCGGCGCGCTATGCAATAAGTACGGTATGAAATTTGGATACCACAACCACAATTTTGAATTTTCTAAAAATTTGAACGGCCATTCTATTTATGAAATATTATTAGAACACACAGACCCTGCTGCTGTGTTTTTACAACTAGACATGGGTAATATTTATGGAACTGGCGCAGATCCAATTGCGATAGTAAAAAACAATCCGGGCCGTTTTTTATCGGTACACGTAAAAGATGAAATTAAAGCAACAGAACCTGGTGACTCAATATATGAAAGCTGTGTGCTTGGTAAAGGATTTGCTGGAACTAAAGCCATTACTGCAGTTTGTGCAAGTATAGGTGGCACCCAGCATTTTATTGTAGAGCAGGAATCATATCAAGGTCAAACACCACTGGTATCTGTTAAGCAGGATCTGGCTATTTTAAAATCTTGGGGTTATTAGTAGATAATTAGAACCACCCTCTTCTTTTAAAGATCACGACCATCCAAATGGGTACGATTAGCATTAATCCTACGGCAATAAAAAATCCGTATGGATGATGCAGGTAAGGAATTTTGTCAAAGTTCATTCCAAACATTCCGCCAATGACAGTTGCAGGTGCTAGTAGGCAGGTTACTACCGCCATAACTTTCATGACTTCGTTGGATTTTAAATTCACATGACTTAAATAAAGGTCTTGTAAGTTCATCATCATGTCACGGTAACTCTCTGCAAGCTCATTGGCCTGGGTAATATGATCTAAAATATCTTTAAAATATTTTGTAGTTCTTTCCTGCAATAAATCAGAGTCACTTCTAATAAAACCATTGATTAAATCACGAACCGGACTCACGTTTCGTTTTAATACAATGAGCTCTTTGCGTAAACTATTGATTTCTGCTAAAGACCTTGTGTTACTATTTCTAATAATTCTTTCTTCAAGCATTTCTATGCGGTCACCAAGTTTTTCCATGACTGTGTAGTAGTGGTCTACAATCATGTCTAGTAGGGCGTAACATAAATAATCTGCACCGCTAAGGCGTAATTTGGTATGATTGATTCTTAGTTTTTCACGAATACTATTAAAAACATCTCTATTGGCATCTTCTTGAAAAGAAACAATAAAATTGGCGCCAAGTATAATACTGATTTGTTCCGTTTCAACAGCACCAGTTTGCTCATTAAAATATAGCATGTTTAATAGGCAAAATAATACGTTTTCTATCTCATCCATTTTAGGACGTTGACTCACACTCATAACATCTTCTACAATGAGGTAGTGTATACCAAAATGTCCTGCAATAGCTTCTACATCTGCTTTTCGGATGCCATCTACATTGATCCAAGAAACATTGTTATTTTCTTTAAATGGAAATGTATCAGTAACTTGGCTAAATTGAACTTCTTGATATGACGCAGGCGAATAATCAAATATCGTAATCTTACTTTCTGTTGCTTCTATTCTTTCAGGAATAACAGTAGGGTTTACATGAAAAATAGTTCTGGTTCGTTTGGTGTCAAAAACACTAAGCGGGTTTAAATATTTTAGGTATTTGTTGCTATTCATGTTCTTGTAATTTAAAAAAATTATTCTACAATGCGCAGTTTAGCGTAGTTGAGCATAATTTTTTTCTCACCATTTTTTTCAAAATTGATCGTGGCAATGGGGTTGTGCGCAGAGCCTTCTACAGCACCCACGGTTCCAAATCCAAATTTTTGATGTTCCACTTTAGCGCCTACTTGTAAATTGCTGGTATCGCTTGGTACAAAGTTTGCACTTGGTACATGCGTAGCCACTTTTGACGGTGGTGGCGGTGGCATATAAGCGGGCCTATCGGTAGGCTTTCGTTTAGGTGCTGCGCCAAAACTATTTTGCATGCGGTCAAAACCAGATCCGTAATCAGCACCGGCATTGTTTCTGGCACCTCCGCCTGCGTAACTTTTATCTACATATTGCTCTGGCATTTCAGCAATAAAACGGCTTGGTTCATTTTGAACGAGTTGTCCAAATCGGTAACGTGCATTCGCATGTGTTAACCAAAGTCTTTGCTTAGCTCTTGTTACGGCTACATAAAATAATCGGCGTTCTTCTTCCAGTTCTTCTCTTGTATTAATAGACATGCTACTTGGAAACAATGTTTCTTCTACACCCCCTACAAATACGCATTCAAATTCGAGACCCTTAGAAGCGTGAATGGTCATGAGTTTTACAACGTCTGCATTTTCTTTATCATCATCCGCATCTGTAAGCAGTGTAATTTGTTGAAGGTAACTACCCAGTGTTTTATCGCCCAGTTCACCATCATCATTACTAGGTGATTCGATCCACTCTTTAATGGAGTTGAGTAATTCTTGGATATTTTCGTAGCGGGCTAATCCCTCAGTGGTTTTATCGTTAAAAAGTTCTTTTACTAAATTGGTGTGTTTACCAACCTGAACGGCCACATCGTACGCATTGTTTTGCTGCAGCATACTTTGAAAATACCGGATCATGGTTACAAAGTTTTGCAGCGCTTCAAGTGTACCTGCTTTAAAACCAAATTCACCCGCTCTGCTAATGACTTCAAAGAGAGTAATATTATGTTCGTTGGCAGCAATGGCACATTTTTCCATTGTTGTTTTACCAATCCCCCTTACTGGATAATTGATAATTCTTTTAAGCGCCTCTTCATCTTTCATATTTACCACCACGCGTAAATAGGCAATAAAATCTTTTACTTCTTTGCGCTGATAGAAACTTACGCCCCCATAAATACGGTAAGGAATACCCATTCTTCTAAGGCTTTCCTCAAACGACCGGCTCTGTGCATTGGTACGGTATAGGATGGCAAAATCTTTGTTGTTAAAATGATTGCGTAATCTTTGTTCTTGAATGGTGTCTGCCACAAAACGACCTTCATCATTGTCTGTCATGGTGCGCACCAAACAAATTTTTTCGCCTTCTTTATTTTCGGTCCAAAGATTTTTTTGAATTTGCCCTTCGTTGTTTTTGATGACCTCGTTGGCAACATGAATTATGTTTTGACTACTTCTATAATTTTGTTCCAGTTTTACCACCTTAACATCATCATAGTCTTTTTTAAATTGTAAAATATTTTCGATGGTGGCGCCTCTAAAACTATAAATACTTTGTGCGTCATCACCTACCACACAAATATTTTCATTGACAGCGGCAAGTAGTTTTGTAATTTGATACTGCACCGGATTGGTATCTTGGTACTCATCAATAAGAATGTATTTAAACTTGTGTTGGTACTTGTGTAATACTTCCGGAAAGTTTTTTAAGAGCTCGTGCATTTTGAGTAACAAATCATCAAAATCCATCGCCCCGTTTTTAAAACATCTACTGGCGTATGCGGCATAGATTTGAGCAATGGCGGGCCTGTTAGCGCGCATGTCTTCTTGCTGAATGTAATAATCTGTTGCATATTCGGCAGGCGATAAG
>JAOASV010000250.1:28479-33228 GCA_030158535.1 Sediminibacterium sp. | reverse complement strand
CAGTATTGATTCAAGAGTTAATCAACAATATCGCAAAAGGACACGGTGGTTTATCAGTGTTTGCGGGTGTGGGTGAAAGAACACGTGAAGGAAATGACTTATTACGTGAAATGATTGAAGCAGGTATCATGAAATATGGTGACGCTTTCAAACATAGCATGGAAGAAGGTGGATGGGATTTATCTAAAGTAGATATGAATGAACTAAAAGATTCAAAAGCTACTTTTGTGTTTGGTCAAATGAACGAACCTCCAGGAGCACGTGCGCGTGTGGCCCTTTCAGGTTTAACAGTTGCCGAATATTTCCGTGATGGAGATGGTACAGGAAAAGGTAAGGATATCTTATTTTTCGTAGATAATATCTTCCGTTTTACGCAAGCAGGTTCTGAGGTATCGGCACTATTAGGTCGTATGCCATCTGCGGTAGGTTATCAACCAACACTTGCCACAGAAATGGGTTTAATGCAAGAGCGTATTACGTCAACTAAAAATGGTTCTATTACCTCGGTGCAAGCGGTTTACGTACCTGCCGATGACTTAACGGATCCAGCGCCAGCAACAACGTTTGCGCACTTAGATGCTACAACAGTATTGTCTCGTAAGATTGCCGATTTGGGAATTTATCCTGCGGTAGATCCTCTAGATTCTACATCACGTATCTTAACACCAGCAGTAGTTGGTGAAGCACACTACGATTGTGCAAACCGCGTAAAATTAATCTTACAACGTTACAAAGAACTTCAAGATATCATTGCGATTTTAGGTATGGACGAATTATCTGAAGAAGATAAAATGACCGTACAACGTGCACGTAAAGTACAACGTTTCTTATCGCAGCCTTTCCACGTTGCAGAACAATTTACCGGTTTAAAAGGTGTGTTTGTAAGCATCGAAGATACTATCCGCGCATTCAATGCGATTATGGATGGTGAAGTAGATGAGTATCCAGAAGCAGCTTTTAACCTTGTAGGTACTTTAGAAGATGCCATCGAAAAAGGTAAAAAATTAATGGCAGCGGCAAACGCGTAAGCATCTTTAAAAAAAGGATATGCAATTAGAAATATTAACACCCGAGAAAAAATTATATAGCGGCGAAGTGTTTGGTGTTCAATTACCTGGTGTTTCTGGTTTATTTGAAATACTTGACAAACACGCACCTCTAGTAAGTGCTCTTGGTTCAGGCAATGTTAAAGTATTAAAAGACAAAACAGCAACTGAAAACTATTCCATCAAAAGTGGATTTGTAGAAGTAGCCAATAATAAAGTAACAGTTCTTGTAGAAGGCGCTGCTGCGGTTTAAATGTTTTTTGTTTAACATAAATGTATGGTAAAGCACTCCACAACTGGGGTGCTTTATTTTTTTTGCCCCTATATTTGTATTCTCATGAAACGTAGTTTTCGCATCATCATTGTTTTAATTGGGCTTTCTATTGGAGGTCTCTTTTTGTTGCAAGCATCTTGGCTTAGCAACTTATTAGAGATTACAGAAGTACAACTTGTAAACAAAGTAAATGAAGCAGGCATAAGTGTAGTGAATGATATTAAAACGCGCGTGTACAATGGTCAGCCAGTAACGCTTCCTAAAAAAGGCGGTCTTGGTTTTGGTCCCGAATTACACCTTCATTTTATTAAGCCCGTAAGTGTAGATGATTATTTTACCAAAGCGCAAATCAGCGATAAAATAAGTGCAGCATTTAAAGCAGCAGGACTTCAAAAATTAGATTTTGAATTTGCCATTACCAGCACCCGCGATGAATATGAAATGGTGTCTTCTAATTTTAGAACCGAATACTGGGATACGGTTAATAATAAAATTGCCTACATCGCCATCATTCCTGAATCGGGTTCCGACTTTGAAGGCTTTAGTGCTTTTGAAAAATTAATCATTGTAATTCCAGATTACCGCAGTCAAGTATGGGCTTCTTTAAAATGGGTACTACTTGGCGCTATCACATTTATGATTGTGATTTTAGCAGCGTTTTTTGTTACGATACGTTCACTTCTTGTTCAGAAAAAATTGTCTGAAATTAAAAGTGATTTCATCAACAACATGACCCACGAATTTAAAACGCCTATTGCTACCATATCACTTGCTGTAGATGCGTTACGTAATGAAAAGGTACAAGCCAACCCCGAAAAGATGGCCTACTTTAGTGGCATTATCAAGGATGAAAATATCAGGATGAATAAGCATGTAGAAACCATACTACAAGCGGCTCACATGGATAAAGAAGAGCTTGAACTACACCTCGTTCCACTTCATTTGCATGACATTATTAAGGGCGCGATGGATAATCATCAGTTGCAGCTAAAAGATAAAAATGGCCAGGTTATTTTGCATTTAAATGCAGACAATGATGTTATTGAAGCAGACGAAATTCATTTTTCCAATTTGATTTCAAACCTAATTGATAACGCCATTAAATACGCAGCAGCAGAACCCATTATTACCATTACAACGCTAGTAAAAGGAAGTTCTATTTTTGTTTCGCTTGCAGATAATGGTATTGGTATGACCGACGAAACACAGAAACGAATTTTTGAAAAATTTTATAGAGCACACACGGGTAATTTGCACAACGTAAAAGGTTTTGGGCTAGGTATGAGTTATGTAAAAACCGTTATTGATGCACACAAGGGTAGTATCAGTGTTGCAAGTAAATTAGGAGAGGGTAGTGTGTTTACCGTACAGATGGATCTAGCCAAATAAGGCAACCATCACCATAACTTAAAAATCTAAAATTATTTTCGAGGGCGTAATGGTACATGGGTTTCCAGTTCCCATTGGTAATAGCGGCTACTAGTAACAGTAGCGTAGATTGTGGCTGATGAAAATTAGTGATGAGGCCATCAATAATTTTAAAACGGTAGCCTGGCGCAATAATAATTTGCGTTTTGGCAATGAGGCGGCTTAAATTATTTTGCTCCAACCAGTTAGATAGGGCCGTAAGTGCTACAGCCGTTGATGGAAGCTCGTTTTGAGGCATTAACTCATAAGGGTCCCACTGCACCACACTAATATTTTCGATAGAAGGGTTTGCTTGTTTATTTGTGTTGTTGGCGTTGTTTGCTGCAATTATTTTTGCGCCCATCCAGTACAAACTCTCTAGTGTTCTTAACGATGTTGTACCAACTGCAATGATTTTTTTAGCACTCGCAGATTGATCGCGTTTTGTAAAATTATCACGTAGTAGTTCAATAAAACTTTTTTGCACATCAATATATTCGGCGTGCATTTCATGTTCTTCCATGCGCGCTGCTTTTACGGGTTTAAATGTACCAGCGCCAACATGTAGTGTTACAAATTCTTTGGTGATATTTTTTACAGCGAGTTTATCAAACAGTGCAGGTGTAAAATGTAAACCAGCGGTAGGTGCTGCTACAGAGCCTTCTGCAGCTGCGTATACGGTTTGGTATCGCTCTTTATCATTGGCCTCTACGGCTCTATTAAAATAGGGAGGGAGTGGAATATTTCCTGCGGCTTCTAATACTTCTGCAAAACTTTGCGCTTCGTTATCCCATTCAAATTGAATTAAAAAACTATCGGCAAGTGTACTATGTTTTGTTGCAGTAAGTGTATAGTTGTTGCCGTATTTTATTTGTAGTGATCCTTCTTTCCATTTTTTTGCACCACCAATTAAACAACCCCACAACACTTGTTTTTTTGCAAGCATTGCAGTTGTGATGTCTTTGTAAATACTTGCAGGTTCCAAACAAAAAATTTCTATAACAGATCCGTTTTCTTTTTCAAAAAATAAACGTGCTGCAACTACTTTGGTATCGTTATGTACGAGTAATGTGTTACTTGGTAATACTTCGTCTAGCCTAGAATACGTTGTTTCTGAAATTTGCGCCGCAGCATTGCTCGCGCTAACGTCATTTGCGCCATTCGCATCCGCCCCATACACCAAAAGCTTACTCGCATCACGCTGCTCCAGCGGATAGCTGGCTATTTTACTAGCTGGCAAATCGTAAGTAAAATCTACTATAGAGAGGTCTTTGGGGTGCATTTAGGCGTATTTGGACGCAAATTTGCATCATTTTAAGCTACTATCCACACAAAAAGGGGGTTATCCACAGTTATTAACAGTGTTTTTCACTAAAAACATACGCTAAAACCCTACAAATCAATCGTAGCAAACCCTTTGCCCCTGTATAATTCTGTGGATTAATTGTGCGTTTTTGCTTTTGGGTTGAAAGTGGGAAAAAGTGTTATTTTGTGTCAACAAGTGGTAATCATAAACCAAAGTTATTAACCAATGAACGGATTTCACGGAGAATATGAAGCAACGGTCGACGCAAAGGGTCGTTTCCTTATTCCGGGTGGGCTAAAAAAACAGCTACCGGAAGGGGAGGGTCGCTTTATTTTAAGCCGTGGCTTTGAAAAATGTCTCACGTTATATCCGATTGCAAGTTGGGAAAAGATTGTGGCCAAGATTAGCCAATTGAATGATTTCGACCCTAAAGTACGTCAGTTTCGCAGACAGTTTTTGGGTGGCGCAACAGAAATAGAGCTAGACAATGCTGGCCGTATGTTGCTTCCTCAATCACTTCGTGAATTTGCCGGGCTCGCTAAAGACATTGTTTTAGCAGCTGCACTTGACCGTTTCGAGATCTGGGATGCTAGTAAGTACAAACAGCTCTTTGAGGATTTCTCTCCAGAGGCCTTTAGTGAATTGGCCCATGAAGTGATGACCAGTAACGACAAAAAAGATTAAGGATTTATGGAACAAGGACATACCAATCAAGG